>DASYWD010000056.1 GCA_035936415.1 Longimicrobiaceae bacterium | reverse complement strand
GCGACGTCCTGGCCCTGCACTTCTCTGTGCGGCTATGCTACCGATTGTGTGCACGTGCGTCAAGAGCCCCAGGAATGGGGCCGGGCGCCCCCGGGCCTAGCGGGTCACTCGGTCGGTTCAGCGCGGGTGGTGAACAGGTCGGGCGTGAGCAGCTCGCCGAGTTCGACCCCGAGGGCAGTCGCCATGTCGTGAGCGATCAGGATAGAGGGGATCTGCGTGCCCTTCTCGATCCGGTTGATGAAGTTGCGGTGGACGCCCGCCTTCCCCGCCAGCTCCACCTGGTTCCAACCCCGGGCCTGCCGGAGAGCCTTCACCCTCGAAGCGAAGTTCCTGGCGATCTGCCTGCGCTGCTCCATGCGGTCCATACGACACCTCGGGTGGTGATGGATGGCGTGCCTTCGACTGGCGCACCCTACCTCGCCGACCCACCCGAACCGAAACTGCCTCCTTACTGCCCCACCCTCTCGCCTCCGCCCGCTTCGATCCCACAGCACCGTTGCCGAGCGCCTGCATCGTCGTTCGGGCAAACATCGGAGAAGCCCGCCATTCGCTACCGGGATGCAACGGTCCCCCACCCACGTGCGTAGTTCTTATACAAGCACACAGGCGTGTGGTGCGCGCCGGGCTTGAGGGGGCGACAATGGCAGAACGCGGGTCCACTCGTGCCGTGGATCCGTCCCCGAACAGGTGAAGCACGCGGTCAACCAATTCCAAAGTGAGGAGGCGAGATGGCGCGGCGATCCGTTCAGGGCAGGAACGGCAGTACGTACGGGCGTGGGGGGAACTCCCGCTTCGGCGCGGGCGGCGAGCAGATCCGGGAGGAGCGCGCCGTCGCGCTGCGCGAGTTCCGGGAGGCACGCGACGCGATGCATCACGCCCTCGCGGCGGCGCTCGCGCAGGGAACGATGCCGGAGGCGGAGGTGGAGGAGCATCAGCGCATCCTCAAGCGCGGAGCACGGGTCCACCGGGTCCCGCTCGTGGAGATCCGCGCGCTCACGGCGGCCTACCGCGAGCGCACCAGACAGTTCGGCCGGCCTCTCCCCGAGGGCGCCACGCCGACGGTCGCGGCGTCGGCGCCTCTGGAGCCAGCAGTGTCCGGAGGCGCTCCGCTCGCGCGCACCGTGGTCGGCGACGTGGCCGCGTCCGTGGCCGCGCCGGATGACGAAAACGCCGGATCCGCGGCCGCGGAGATCCAGCTGGAGATGTTAACGGAGCAGCAGCTCAGCGACTTCGCTGAGAAGTTCCGGCTCGTCTGCTTGATGAACGGGGGGCTGAAGGCGAAGGAAGCCCTGCACCGGCTGGGCCTGAAGAGGTCGGAGCGCTGGGTGAGGAACGTGTACAAGCGCTTCGAGGAGCGCGGAGTGCTCGGCCTCCTGGACCGGCGCTTCTACAACGGGTCGGCCGTGCGCGTCTTCACCCCCACGGTGCGGGACATCGTGCTGAGCTGCTGGGTCGGCAGACCGGCCGCCGGCCCGAAGGGCGTGTGGGTCATGGTCCAGCGCCTGTGCCAGGACCAGGGCGTCGAGGCGCCGAGCTACGAGGCGGTCAAGAAGCTGATCTACGCCCAGCCGCGGGCCCTGCACCTCTTCCGCGCGGGCAAGATGGACTTCTGGCAGAAGCAGGACCGGTCGGTCGTCGAATTCCAGATGGCGCGCCGCGCGAACGAGCGCTGGCAGGCCGACCACTCCCGGCTCGACATCTGGATCCGGGAGTGGGACGGGGACGCATGGGTCGCAAGTGAAGTGTGGATGACCAGCGCCATCGACGAGTTCTCGCGCGCGATTCCCGGCTTCGTCCTCTCGAGCGAGACACCCACGGCCTGGTCGATCTCGCTCCTGCTGATGGCCGCCATTCTCCCCAAGGAGAGGCCGGGCTGGGAGGTCTGCGGAATTCCCGAGATCTTCCAGACGGACCGGGGTGGGGACTTCATGGCCAACACCACGCTCCTCGTGCTCGCGCAGCTCCAGATCCGGCACGATCCTGATCCGCCGAACTACCCGAACCGCAAGGGCAAGAAGGAGCGGTGGTACAGGAGCCTTGATACCGGCTGCCTCCGGCTGCTCCCCGGCCACATGGACGCGATCGGCCGGGTCCAGTCGTCCGCCCAGAAGCACGTCCATCTGCTGCTCACCCAGGAGCAGCTCCGGGAGGAGATCGAGCGGTGGATCGTCGAGGACTATCACACCCGCACCCACTCGGTGACGCAGCGTAAGCCGATCGAGCTCTGGCAGGAGACCGCCGCGCTCCACCTGCCCGAGGACGAGGAGGTGTTCCGGCTCATGCTGCTGCGGAGCGACCGCACCACCCGTGTGCAGCGAATCGGGGTCCGCTTCCGGGTGGCCAGCGGGAAGCGGCTCACCTACTGGGCTCCCATCCTGGCCGAGTACGTCCAGCGGCAGGTGCTGGTCTCCTACAACCCCATGGACGAGCGGTGGGTCTATCTCTACTGCGCATCGAGTGGGGAGCTCATCTGCAAGGCCGGCGTGATGGGGCGGCCCGACTCGCACTACACGGTCACCGACGTGATGAAGACCCGCAGGGCCCACGGCCGCGGGCTCAGGCAGCGGATCGAGAAGTACCGCCGCCAGACCGCGGAGGCCGACGCCGAACGCGCCCGCGGCGACTTCACGACCGCCCGTCAGGTGATGGAGGAGATCCGGCAGCAATCACCAGAGGCAGTGGACCCTGAGCTGGACGGCCTGCAGGCTCTGCTACTGGAGATGGAGCGCCAGGACCGTTCCGCGGGCAAGGGCAGTGCCCTGGACGCGGAGGGCTGACGTGAGCTTCAAGATCACGTTCCCAGTCCCCCGATGCGTGCCGATCATCGAAACCGACCTGATGCGACGTACCGTGAAGCGGACCCTCGCCGTCCACCCCGAGAGCGCGCTGATCGTCTGGACTGGGGTCACACGCCTGGGAAAGACGACCACGGCACGGTGGCTGGTCCAGGCGATCGAGGAGGCGTACGCTCCGGAGGTGGAAGGAGCCTTCCGGGCCGTGCACTACGAGGTCGGGCGGATCCCGCAGTGGTTCTCCGACGCCGGTAAGCGCGCGCTGCGCAGCGCCTACCACGCGTCGATCGGGACGTTGGACGAGGGCCTGTTCCGGAGGAGCCCGTCCGAGGACCTGGCGCGCCTCCTTACCCGGGGGCTCCAGCGCAAACACGTGCAGATGCTGCTCGTCGACGAGGCCGGGCTGCTGCCCATGGAGGCGATCCGTGGGCTGGTGCTGCTGCGCGACGTCGCCCTCCTCGAGGGGCACTGCCTCTCCATCGTGCTGATCGGAATGGATGACCTTCCCGTCCTGCTGGGTACGTGCCCCCAGGTGAAGGGACGAATCCTGGAGTGGTGCTACTTCGCCCCCTACAACCTGCGGGAGACCTGGGACCTCCTGGCAGCACTGCACCCCCACTTCGCCTCGCTGGACCGGAAGCGCCCGGACCACAAGGCGCAGGTCGACTTCCTGCACAAGACGTACGGAGGCGTCCCCGGACTCCTCGTCCCCTTCCTGCGAAAGCTCGATTCCCGGCTCAGCACGCTCCAGGGCGAGGTGGACCTCCAGCTGCTCATGGCGATCCACCTGCTGACGCAGCGCGACCACGAGCGAGCCGTCCGTAGCAAAGGAGGGGATGAGCAGGAAGAGGCAGCGCGGGAGGTTCAGACGCCGACGAAGAGAGGGCGCCGCAAATGAGCACCAGCCCGAAGGAACCTCGGGTCCAGCCGGCGCACCAGTGCGTCCTCGATGCGCTGGCGGCGTACAACCTGGCGTACGGAGAGTTCGCCACGCCCGCAGAGCTGAGCGCATCGCTGAGTCCTGCCCCGCGGAAAACGCTGGGCGAGGCCTATGCGCGCCCGGTCGAGGAGTCCGTGTGGAGGATCCTCTCACAGCTCCATGCGCGGGGCCTGGTCTTCTCCCCTGGCCGCTGCCCCGCAGCGCGCTACTATGGGGTCCCTGGGCGGATCGACCCCGAGACTCCGCTGCCAGGGCGCAGGTCGATGCGCCAGGGGGTCCTGGAGCTGGTGCGGATGACCGTCGAGCATACCGGCCGGCCCGTACGCGTCGGCGACGCGACCGCCCTCCTCGAGCAACTGCTCCAGGAGGGCCGGCTGCCGGACACGCTTGGCGAGGTCGAGCCGAACCAGGTCGTACACTCGATGATGAGCCTTGCCCAGACCGGCGACCTCGTGTGCGTCCGTACGCTCCGGGGCGGCTCGCGCGACGGCGGGAAGCTGTACCTCCCCGCCGACGCGGATCCGGCGGCTTTCCAAGCACCCGAGCCGGTCACTTGGATCGAGCAGGTCGCTGCGACCGTCGATTTGCTCTGGACGGAGCGAGTCACCCAAGCAGAGATGGCAGAGCGACGGCCCCGGCCCATGTCCACGGGGGAGATCCGCGCCCGGCTCGCGGCCCTCCATCCCGGACATGAGCGACTGCGTGACCCTCAACTCCTGGTCAACGCCATCAGGCAGCTCTCGCTCGCGGAAGAGCCGCTCGTGCGCGCCGTCCGGAGACCCGGCGAGAGGGCGATCCTCTGGGTGCCGGCCGCGGTTCCGGGAGAGGACGTTGACCTGGGTGACGCATACGCGAGCGACGCGGAGAGGATACGCGAGGCCGTGGCCCGCGCGGAGGGTGCGCTCGGGCGGCCGGTCACCGTGCGCGACGTGCGGGACGAACTGGACCGGGACCCCTCGCTCCGACCTGCAGGGAAACAGGGGCCGCACGCCTTGCTCAATGACGTGGCCAGGAAGACTCTGCGTGAGGACACCTCCGGCTCCAGGAGGCTGCTACGGGCGGGCACCGTGGAAGGCAGGGCCTACTACACCTCCGGAGAGATGACGCAGGCCCGGGGGTACCTGGAGTGGCTCCAGGCGGCGAGCGACTGGGATACGCTCGCCTTTCCGGCGCAAGTCGAGGCCATCAGGAGCTGCGCTCTTCCGAGCGCGGCCGCGGGTCGCCTGCGCCTTCTGCAGGCGGAGATGGGCGGCCTCGCCCAACGAGTGGCCGGAGTGCTCAACCGGACCTGCCTGACTCCGGCGGTCCGGTCGGACGCGAACGATCTCGCCAGCGATCTAGGAAGCGCCCGGTCGGAGACCGACCGCATCCTGGCTTCGCTCCCCGTCGCACACCTGCAGCTGCCCGCGGAGGTATCGGGCGACGTGGCAGGATGGACCGCTGAAGAGCTGCGCGGGGTCCTTGCGCCTTTCTACCCCGCGGCCACGGAGGAGATGCCGCCAGGCAAGTTCGCGGCGATGCTCGGCTGGAAGGTACGGAGGATCCCGAATCCCGGTTACGTGTCCCGCTGGAGTGAAGATCATCGTACCGCATCGACCTACCTCTTCGACCGCGCCGACGCGCTGCTTCACGCCGCCCTCCGCTGGGGCGGCACGGAATGCCGCCTCCATGCGTCGCTCGCCTCCTCTGAGCTGGGCACGCTCCGGGATCCCCGCTTCCTCACGGCAAGCCTTACCGACCCCAACCCGGACCGGCGATTGGTCGCGGTGGCTTGCCTGGCGTTCGTTGCCACGGGCGCGGTGTGCGGGGAGCTGCTCAGGGTCATCCGCGGGGATCGAGACGCGGGGGTGCGGCGCTCCGCCTTGTGGGGTTACGCCTTCGCAGGTGGTGCGGGGACACGGGAGCTCGTGATCGAACGGGCGGAGAAAGATCCCGATCGAAGCGTCCGAGCTACCGCGCAGGCAGCCGGCCGTGGCGATTCTGACTGGTGGTGGAAGAGCTAGGCTCTCGCAGCCGAGTCGTGTGGTTCACAATCCCGAGCGTGGCACGATGCAGTTTCATTTCCGCCGCACGGGCGGTAGTGACACCGACGTCAGGATGTTGGAAAGCATGTTCGCTGAGGCTGCGCAGGACGCGAGTTGACGCGTCGAAAGATGGCCGAGATTCAAGGGGAGCGGTCGCCGCCGGCGGCCTCACCTGTGACGTGCGCTCTGAACCGTTGCATCGGCGCTCTGCGGGCCTCCGTTAACCTCCTCCGCACTCCCACGGACCACCCGGGCCGCCGCTACAGCTATCACCGGGTGATCTGGGCCGCACTGGCGATCCCGCTCGGCTGGCTGGCATACGCGTTCGTGCTCTCGTTCCTCTGACAAGAGGCCCTGACCGCAGCCGTCCGATACAGCGACCCTCCCATGGCAGCATAGGAGGGCTTGTCGTTTCACGACCGCACGCGCGCGTGGCAAGCCACGGCGAGCACGTCAATGAGGGGGCTGACCCGCCCCTGGGTGCTATCGCGACTTTTCAAACGTGTGCGGTACCCGCTGCCGACGACAGGCTGAGTAGAGCCGGGGCATCAATCCTCCACCTCGGGCTAGGGGATCCCCAGCCCCCGCAAACTCCTTAACCCGCCGAACTGTTGCTCTAGGACCCGGCCGCTGGAGTCACGAAATCATCCCGCATCCGGAAGGCCGCTGATGAGCCCGCCTCAACGAGCAGGTCCAGGAGGAGCAGCACGGCCGCACGAATCTCGGGGTCCTGCTTGAGTTCGAGGGGCCTGCCGTAGACGTGCCGCTGCAAGAGAACCTCGAGTAGGAACACCGCGTTCGCTTTCCGGAGCATCGCAACTGGGTCGCCGCGCTGCAGCGAGTCCGCCAGGCGCACGAAGGCCTGGGGCAGCTCGCGCTCCCCGATGTGGTATAGGAAGCGGAGATAGTCCTCGAGGACGAGCGCCGACGGTGGGAGCGCCTCGAAGAGCCCATGGACCAGGTGTGCATAGCCCTCCAGGCTCCGCCAGTGTCGAACGTGGTCGGCCCACCACGCCGTCATGAAGAGGGATGCCATCAGTTCGCTGCCCGCCGGATGGCGCTGGTCGAGATGGGCCACCCAGTGGGCCTGCCGCACGCGCTCGGCGAAGAGGCTCCAGAGGGACCAGTAGTGCGCCGTATTGGGTCTTTCGTCCTCGATCGCGCGGAGGCCGTCGAGGATCGAGTGTATCTCGCGTGGATGACGCTCTACGGCATCCAGCACGGGGCGTAGAACCTCAAGCGCGGCCTCCCTGGAGGTGCGCATGAGGAAATCCTGGAGCTGCCTCTCAATGTCAGCCTCCCCGTGGAAGTCCCGGTCCCGGCGGTGCGCATCCTCACCATGCTCAGAGTCCCAGGCGCTCACCAGCGCCTGGCTCGCACGCGCGAACGCGGCCACGGCGATCGGGTCCTCAGGCACGCGGCCCAGTATGGTGAGCACCACTGGCCAGGCGTGGGCCACGAAGGCGCCGGACAGCTGGGCGCTCTGGTGCGCGTTCGCGGTGCCACGGCTCTCGTCCCAGAAGCGGACGCGCAGACGAGCCCGCACCTCTGCGATAATCGTGTCCACGTTCCGCCGCTCTTTGTGTGGACGCTCCGCCTCTGCCGCCCAGGCCGTGTCGACCTGCATGGCCTCACTGACGATCACGTCCACGCACCGGAGCGCGGTGGCGCGGTCCGTCACCCAGAACGACTCGGAGATCCCCCCCGCGGCGTAGGCACGGACCTCATCGATGGGATGCGTGAAGGCCGCCGCAAAGGCGTCCCTGACCTGCTGCACCCGCGAGCCGAGGACCGACCGCTGAAGCAGAACGGGCAGCACCGCCGCGCACGGACGGTCGGCAGCCATGTCGTAGCGTTGCGTTCGGGCGACCGTACCCCGTACGTCCGCGTCGCGCAGAACCTCGGAGCAGACTACTTCTGCGCACCAGTCCTGCTCGTGCGGCAACATCTCCGCCCAGTGGTCCCGGACGCAGGCCGCAGCAACGTACCCAGGTCCTGCGCGGCTGCCATCGGGATAATCCGCCTCACGGTTCAAGACACGCGCGCGCGCAAGCTGCTCCCGCCACACGGACGGGTCGTGATCACGGCGGTTGTTTTCGAAGGCGCCCATCCCCCATACCCAGACGCCGAGCCGCTCGTTCATTTCGCTGAACTCGGCCGCACCGGCATCGGCGAGGGCCTGCACGTCGGGCTCGGGTGCGCTCATTTCCAGCGCGATCACGCCCCGGGCGGTCTCCGCTTCGCCGGCCACGTCGTCTCCGATTGGGGTTGCGTCCTCGGCGATCCTGTACTGGCGCAGGTCCATCCGGTGCAGTGCGAGCCGCCAGATCAAATCCTCTTCGGTCTGCTCCGGCTTCGGCGGGAGGCTGGCGAGATGGCGGTCGATGAGCGCGTGCACGCGCGGTGCAAATGGCCCGAGCTGCAGGTTCCTGAGCGCGGCCTCCAGATCCTGCTGCCGGTGCGCCAGCTTGTCCGCGCCCTTGCGCTCCTGCTCATAGATGCGCTCCTCCGCGCCGGAGAGGAGCCCCGAGGGCCGAGAGTTCGTGCGTTCCCCGGCCATGCGACGCCGGTCGAGGAGGACGTAGTCACGCGCGCTGAGCAGAACGAGCAGCGCCTCCCCCGCGGCGTGCGGCTGGGAGATCGCAACGCTTGCTACGACCGCCGCGATCGCGGCCGAGTCCGTGCCGCGGAGAATCTCTTCGAGCGTCGAGTCAAGGGTGTCCGGGTGGATGCGTGCATAATCGAGCAGCCACGTCTCCATCGCCATCAGAAGCGACTGCAGCACGTAGGGCCCGACCGACTGGCCGCGATACAGGTGCCAGAGCCGCGGGTTTGCCCATTGCGTCCGCGTCTGCCCCTCTTCGAACGTGAGTTCAACCCCCCACGCCGGCTCCAGCGGATCTGGAACGCGTGGGTGCGCATACCAGTCCACGCTGTGATTGAAGATGTCCAGGAGGAAGTCGATTCCTTTGCGCGGGTGATGGCGGAGCAGTGGGATCCATGGCCCGCGCAGCGCACTGGCCGGGAAGAAGTCCTGGCGGTGGCCTTCCTGAATTCCGAAGTGAGGGCCCAGGTCGGACAAGTGCCCCGAGTAACGATCGCGCTGAAAGCCCTCCTCAGTGAGGAGCAGGTACTCTTTCGCTACCGATATCAGGAGGTCGGGCAGGTCGCGCGCGGCCGCCGCGCCGTCCAGCCCAGTCAGGAGAAGATCCTGGAAATCCTCCGCGGTAGGGTCCCGGAACTCGTCCACGCGTGGTGTTCCGCGCAGCACGGCCGCGAAGCGCTCCGGGTCAGCGAGCGGGATCTTGGCGAGGACGCCGAGCGCCCGCTTCCGCTCCTCTTTGTGTCCCCAGTCCCGGTACGCGGATAGCAGCGCGTGCGCGATTCCGGCCACGGCTTCCTCACCCTCCAACCGAGGGGTCTGCCAGGAAACACCGCGGACGGCGTCCTCGATCAATCCGAGTAGCAGCGGGTGCTCCTCCGGGGGGAAGCAGTCCACGTTTCGGTGAATGAGCCGGAGCAACGCGGCCCACGAAGGCCCGTCGGGGACGTTGAAGACGGACCCCGAAGGGAGGGAGGCGCCAGCAGCCAACGTCGGCGCGGCAATGCACGCGACCCGGAGCAGGTGAATGAGGCGGCGCAGGACAGTCCGGTCCCCGGTGAGGAGCTGCGCCTCGTGGCGCGCGAGGAACTCGGGCGCGGACGAGGCGCGGAGCAGCGCGACCAGAGTGTCGTCCCGAAACTGCGCGCTGCCGCCGGCCCCCACGAGCGCCGCCCGGAAGAGCCGGTCCGCTGCCGCGGAATCGCGCAGGGCCAGCTCCGCGACCCACGCGCGGTAGGAGCGCCGGATCGCGGGGTGACCACCCACAGCCTCGGAGAGTTCCTCAAGCGAGCGCTCTCCCCGCTGGTACTGCTCGTCCAGCCAGTGGAGAATCGCCCAGTCCTCCAGGACGTCGTGGGCGGGAGCGACGAACGACGGCGCGCCTGCGGGTGAGTCCAGGAGGGAGTCGTTGCGAAGGGCCTCCAGGGCCGCCGGGTCGCAGTCGCCACCCGGAACATGGGCGGACAGCGCCCGCGCACGGCGGACCGCCACGCCCTGGAAGGCCTCCTCGCGCAGGCGTGGCATCCCTGCCGGACCGTGCGACTCGGCCCGGACGATCTCGCGCCAGAAGAGGGCGCGGAACTCCCGCTCGCTCTCCGGGAGAGGTCGCTCGGCGGACCAGGGGATCCGGAGCGCCTGACCCAGGAAGTACGGATTGCGCAGGATGGCGCGGAGCCTGGGGTTTGTCAGGGGATAGGCGAGTGGCGGGAGCGCGGCTTCGACCTCGGCGAGTTCCGCGTCGTCCAGCGGCGGGACCTCGACGACGCCGTAGCGGATCCCGGCCGCCGTGAGGAAGCTCGCCTGTACCTGGTCGGCCGAATAGTCCCGGCACGTGAGCACCAGCCGCAGCCCGCGGTCCGCCGCAACCTGGTCCATCAGGTCCCTGAACGCCTCGCGTGTGGACTTCTCGAGAAGGCGCTCCACACTCTCGACAAGCACGACTGTCCGGGGCTGTGCGCCCAAGATTGCGCGGAGGGTCTCCGCGCCGACGCCCACCTGCGCCGCGCCGAGCGTCACGTCCAGGTGTGGTTGGGCGAATTCCTCGACGCGAAACGCCAAGGTGGGGCATGTAGCGGAGAGGATCCGCGATGCGTCCTTCGCGACGACTGACTTGCCGCAACCGGCCGGCCCAGTCACCAGCACGGCCTGCGCGCTCTCCAGCTCTCCGAGGACGCGCTGCACGAGGCTGGCGCGCTCAAGGTGGAGCGCCGGTCCCAGGGTCGAGCGGATGCCGCGTAGGACGACCGCGCTGTGGTCCCGGAGCCGATCGAGAATCCGCTGGTCGCCAGTGCCGAGCTCGGCGTGGAGTTCCTGGAGCCTGGTCGGCAGGTCCTCGCGCCGGAAGCTCCTCGCGGTGTCCATCGCGTCGCCAGCAACGGAGACCAGTCGGTCCCAGGTTGCCTCGGCTACCGCACGCGGATTGCCTTCGCGAACCCCGTGCGCCAGAAGACTCCGGATCTGCGCCTCGGTCTGCCGAGTCGAGGTGTGAAGATCTAGAGTGAGCACGTGAAGAAGCCTCAGGAAGGGCCACAGATCCGTCGCACTCGGCGCCCCCCCTTCCGAGGCACCGACGATCTTCTGTACCTCACCGAAGTAGCGGATCGCCGTCTTCGAGAGGAATCCCGGCGCGGCGAGCCTTCGCTCGAAATCCGCACCCCCTCCGGCCGCCTGGGCTGCGTCCAGCAGGCTCACGAAGTGGTGGAGCAGCGTCTCGGTCCCGCGGGAGACGACCAGCACCAGGCGGTCGTCTTCCCGCCTGAAGGGGTTACCGGCCTTGAAATCCTGCCAGAAATCTCGAATCGCCTTCGTACACTCCTCGTCGCTTGCGCTCACCGTGAAACCGAGCTTGACCTGGCCAGCAAGTCGGCGGGTCCGGCCGGCCTCGTTACAGACGATCAAGAAATCATCCGTATGCCAGCCCTGGTATTCGGTTTGGAAGTGCACCTCCCGGACGACTGAGCCGATTAGGACAGGAGGGGCCGACCCCACGAGCAGCTGGGCGAGCCAATAGGCGTCTACGTGCTGCTCGAAAAAGGTACCGCCGCCACCGGTCGAGGTGGGGCTGGAAACGCGCCGCGAAGTGGAGCTCTGATTCATGCAGTCAGTCTCGGAAGTCTCCTGCCCGGGACGCGTGGCGCGGGAGCCGTCCTGGGCTCCAGGGGTGCAGCAGCGGGCCATGAGAGGTCAATCCAACGCGATACCCCCTTGCCCGAGGCTGGTTCGCCCACTGTGGCGATCTCACCGCACAAAACTCACCCAGCTACCGCTTTTAGCTAAAACTCCCGCCGGATCCCATTGAAGGAATGAGGGGAGGGCGAACTCGCTCTTTCGTACCGTGGGAGCCGGGGCTGGCATCCATTCTAGCCGCTTGCGGCGGCGGGGCGGAACACCCCGTTCGGATCGAACAGGGCGCTGAGCACGGACCGCGAGAGCTCCGACGCCCACCCGCGGCGGCTCTTCAGCGCCGATCGCCCCCAGGTCCAGACGCTTGCTCCATCTGGAGCGGGCCGCGTTGCGACCACCCGTAGAGCGTCGATCCTGTAGCTGGAGCCCCGGCGACACCGTCCCCACGGTATGAGCGTGACACGCGTAGTGCACGGGGGGCGGGATGTCGAAGGGCCGAAGCCGCCGGGGCCCAGCTGGCCGGCCCGTCAGCTGGGCCCGGCCGCCGTGGAGTCGCTGGGTTGCGATTGCGTTTGGGTGCTTCCGCCATCGTCCCGATTCCCCGCTCCGATGACCGAACCCGACTGCAGGAGCGTAATCGCGGCCGCGTCCGGCTCTACGGGCCCCGGGGCATCCGAACTGCACCCGCCCAGGACGGCGAGCAATAGCGCTGCCAAGAAGGCCGTGCATACCGGAGAACGAGTCGGGTGTGTCGAATTGCGCATGGTAGCTCCTGAAGTGGTATCGAGTGGAGGAGTGAAACGGCCGTTCGGTCCCACCGACAGTTCCCCGAGCTGCGGCGGAATCCGTCGAACCTGGGTGTACGTGCGCTCTTGCGGAGCTGGGGCAGGGGCGCCGAGGTGGATCGCGAGCCTTTGTCCAGAACGCACGCGACCCGCAACCCATCGAGATCTGGAGGCGCGAACGCATCAGAACCGGTTGGTTGGAGCTGATGCACACTGCCAATCCTGGCGGCAAGATCGTGATTGATTGGGCGCCTCGCCCCGCCCCGCCTCGCTGCGGCGATTTCGCATGCACATTGTTGGAAGGATTGTCCGAAACTCGCCCTCACTCGTGCGCAGCCCGCCTACTCCGCGGGCGACGCTCCCCACCCGCACCCACCCACGGGTCAGCCGCGCGTGCTCGAGGAGGAGGTTCCCTGGCGCCGCCGCACGGAAGGGGCGGCCCCTGATCGCAGATGTGCCGTCGACGACCGTCTACAGAGGAGGGTTGAGCAGGTCCCGGAAGTACTC
Source organism: Longimicrobiaceae bacterium (assembly GCA_035936415.1). Classification (NCBI taxonomy): domain Bacteria; kingdom Pseudomonadati; phylum Gemmatimonadota; class Longimicrobiia; order Longimicrobiales; family Longimicrobiaceae; species Longimicrobiaceae bacterium. Next base: position 22,159 of record DASYWD010000056.1, on the reverse strand, counting down.
CTCATCGCTCCGACACCGCTCAATGGCCGCAGCAATGGCTGGCCATCGCAGCACCCCGTTTCCCATCTCTTCGAGTTCAGCTTCGGATGTGCAGGATGCCCTCGCCGCCTCGCGGAGCAGGCCCAAGAGCAGTCGCGCCTGGCTGCGAGCGGGGAGGGTGGGCCTCCACTTCCGTACCTCACCCAGGGTGCAGGCAGCCAGACCACTGACCACGGCAGCCGCCACGCTCGTCCCCGTAAACGGGTAGTATGCACCGCCCTCGCTCCGCGGATCGGCCAGCACTTCCGCCCGCAAATCCACACTGTGCGCGCTCAGCGGAGTCCACACCCCAACTCCGGGAGCGACCAGATCGGGCTTGATGACCCTGATCTGCGCATCTCTATCAGAGTCTTCCAGGCGCCTCCAACGGTCGCGCTCCAGAGTGGCGTCCACGTAGTACGGACCCCGACTGGAATTCGGGTGATGACGTCCGTCCAGATCGCAGGCACCCACAGCCAGACACCCCTCGCTCCCACCCGCCCGGTTGATCGTGCCCCGGCCGTGCTGTCCGTCGTTTCCGGCCGAGACTACGCAGAGCACCCCGCACCGTGTGGCTTCGAGCAGGTAATCGCCAAGCCGCAAGGACGCCGACCAGACCCACGGCGGCTGCACCCGATCAATGGGTCCGCCGAGCGCATCATCATCCAGCGGGGAGGACGAGCAGGACAGGTTGATGATGTCGGCCTTTGCGCGGACCGCGAACTGGAGCGCACGCTGAAGATCGGGCTCGAGCACCCCCTCGCGGCCCTCGAACACCTTGTAGATGAGCAAGGTCGCCGCGGGCGCCAGCCCCCGGTACCGGCCGCTGGCCAGCCTACCCCGTCCGGCAATGATCCCGGCGATGGCAGTCCCGTGAGCCCAGCGGTCGGTGAGATCCTTGTGGTCCGGCCGGCAGTCCTTGCTCCGCCGCCCATCCGTCGCATGCCGAAGGTCGGCATGGGTTTGATCGATTCCGGAATCGATGACCGCGACTCGGACGTTCGCACCATCCGGCGCTCCTGTGTCCGGGAGCTGCAGAAATTGCCGTACGCGCTCCATGCGCGATGAACCGGGCCTCTACTGGAAGCGGGGAGTGTGCCGCTGATACGGAGCGTTGACGCTCGATGCAGCGGCGGATCAGTCCTGGCGATACCGCTCCACGAGCCCGATATGCCACACTGTTGGCTCTTCTGTGAGATCGAGGATTCGGTCTCGGCGAAGATGGGTGTAGATGCTGGTGCGGTCGGTTCCCCGGATCTTGTCCGTGATCTCACCACCTCGGCCCTGGATCGCTGCCCTCACCCGTGAGAGGTCGGAGGCATCGCATTCGACGACCAGCCAGAGCGCCTCTTCGGACACGAGTAACTTGGCCTGGTACATCCGGGCGAGCCTGCCGTCCAGCTTCGCGACGTTCAGGATCCCGACTAATTTCTTGGCGAGCTCGGCCTCCGCCTGGTCTGTCGGCTCCAGGGGACGGGGATCCTCGTCCGTCGTCTGCGTGGCACCCCGGCGGGATGCTCGGAGGCTGGCGAGGATCACGGCGGCCTTCGCGTCGAATTCGGGATCCAGGCCGAGTTCCGCGGCGATCTCCTGCACGCGCGTTGCTGCTTTCCTCGCCTGGTCGGTGAGGTGCAAGGTCGCCGCGCCGTTCGCGACGTCCAGCAGGGCCTTGGCGTGCCACTGCCGATCGGGCACCTCGGCCAGCTTTCTCCAGACACCCTCCGCTGCCCAGCGGAAGTACTCCCTATGACCGGCCCCACCCGCGGCTCGCGCGATACTGGCCAGGAGAGAGAGTTTTGGCACGGGCTCCGAGATGTGTGGGGGCAGCGCGAGCAGGACCGAAAGTGCTCGCGCGAACTCGCCTTTCGTGTGCATCCAGAACCAGGCGAGATCGTTCGCGAGTTCAGCGACGCGCGCGACGTGATGGCCGTAAGCGAACAGCGCCGTGTAAGCGAAGCTGAGCGCAGTCTCAGCGTCGTTCCTGTTGAACCACACGACGCAGAGGTTGTGGAGTGCCTCAGCCTCCACGGACACTGCCCCCGCCTTCCGGGCGTAACGGAGCGCCGACAGGTAATCCTCCGGGGTCTGGTCGGTGGGGCGGTCGCGCTGGAGATTGCCCAGGCCCAGGTAGCCCCGGGCGACCAGGCCCCAGGTCTCCGTGGCCTTGCCCAGCTCCACCGCCTGCGTAAACCATTGCTCCGCCGCCGCCGGTTCGTGGCTCCGAAGCGCGATTTGCCCCGCGAACCAATTCAGCTGAGCATCACGCGGGTGGATCCTCAGGCCAGCCTCAATGAACGCCCTCGCGGTACTCCGTTTCTGCTTCGATTCGGCCCACTCGGCCAGGAAAAAGCATCCCGCCGAGATCGAGCGCGCGTCGCCGTTGCGCAGTGCCTCGGCCAGGTCTTCGACCGGGCGCCGCGGGCGGGACGCGCCCCTCGTACGAAGCTCCCCAGGATCGGCTGAATCCCCGCGCTGCCAGCCACCGCTCCCGGCGTAGTCGAGGATCTGGTGGAACAGAGCGAGTATCACCTCCCCTGTCCGTCCCCGAAAGTCGGTCTGGATACCGGAGGCGAGCGTAGCAGGGTCTTTGAGAACATCTATCGGAGGATGGCCGGTCGCACCGGCCACTCGACGGGAGGATCTACTCATCGGCCGATAATTGAGAAAAGAAGTGCCGGAAAGCCATCCGGGAAGTCCTCACGAATGGTACGTCGCGGGCCCCGCAAAGGGGGGGTCCGCTTGCCCAACCGGCAAACCAGGAGGCCCGTAGAGCACGTCGGCGACCGCCTCTTGGACCACGTCCTGGATGAGTGCGTAGGAGTCAGCGTGCTCGAACTGGTACTTCCGGTAGAAATCCTGGCCGAGCGCCCGGATTGAGGCCCCGAACATCGCCCGGAAGAACGAGGGACTGATCGCGAGGAGGTCTACCGGCAACTGTACCGTTACCGTGACCCCTGGCTCCTGGTCGTAGATGTCCAGGCAAGCGCGCCTGCGAGCCTCCTCCCCCCAGGCATGACCCCCGAAGACCCGCGCGCCGGTTTTGGTGAATTTGTCAAAGTCAACGACCACGTTACGGCGTTTCGTAGGACTCATCACTGGAACCCGGAAGCTGTTGAAGGTGATCAGGGGCGATGTTGAACTGAATGCTGATCAGCGTACCCGGAAAGTGCCGTTGGAGAGCCTGGACCGCTGAAGGATTGGCAGGCCACATCAGGTTGTTCGGTGGATTGAACGCGACCCCGATCTGTCTTCCGAGCTCTCGTTGTTCCGGGAGGCGGTAGCGGCCGTCGAAGAGGATCGTCGTTCTTCCAGAGACCACGCGCATCCGTGGAGGAGTGGCCGCGCAGGAGGTGCTTGCCAAGTAATCGAAGAAGCGAATGATTGCGACCGTTCCCATGCCACGCGAGGGTACCTCCCCCCACCGGCTAGCTCCGCTCTGCAACGCCCCGAGCGTCCAGAAGTTCTCCTCCGTCCACGTGTCGTCGAAGAACCCAGATTGTTGGTGGTGGCGGAGGATCCCTTCGTATTCCTCCCGACGCGCTGAGTTCGCAGGGAGCTGCAGAAAGGTCTGGTGGATCGTCTCTCCAAAATTGAAGATCACGATCTGGCAGCGTCCGCGAGTTTCCCCTTCCTGGGCTCGCAGGGTCGCAGCGGACCACCAGTCTCCGGCGCCATGCTCCGCGGCGTTGTCCAGCGCTTCGACCAAGAACGTGGAGAGGTAGCGGGCAAACTCCGGATTCAATGCGTACCCACGGAACCGATGGTCCAGAAGCGTGGGGATCACTTCGCTCTGCATGTGCTCGCGAAGGGGAGAATCCAGAAGCCCATCCGGGCGTATCTGCTGCTGGAGCGGCCAGATGGACGATTCGGTCGTGGGTTCGGGAATAAAGTCCTTCAGCACGGCCGGAACGCCGAAGGAGGCAACGGACGCTCTGGCCCCCAGCACAGCGGGATACTCACCAACGACCTTGATTCCGGCGCTTTTGGCCTGCTTCGCCAAGGCGCAAGCGACGGACTCCGCACAAAGATCGACTTGGGTGCAGTTGCGCTGATCGAACCAGAGCTCGCCGGCACCGGCCACCGCCGCGCCCGCGATGTCGTAGGCGACCCTCAAGGCGGACTCAGGTGCATCCAGGAACGAGTGAGTGGGAGGGAATGCGATCCTTTCTGAAGCAAGCGCGGAATGTGGTGCGACACCTGCACGGTCGAGAAATGCCCGGAGGTATGGAACCCCCGCCTCAGGCGAGGGATCATCCCCGGCCAACTCGGCCACCGGAAGAAAGACGGGCGAGTGCATCAGGTACCCGTGGTTAACCACATCGGAGTTCATCGTTCTTCGTAGCCCGATCCGCCGGCGGAGCAATGAGTGGGGCGAGGCTCGTGCACCCGCCGCCTTCATTAGAACGTTCCGGTGGCGCGCATTATTCGGGGCAGGTGTTAGCAGCTCGACTGGAACCGCGGAGCCATCAAGGAGGAAGCGCAGAGGCGTTCCTCACGCGTACCGCCCCCGCACACTGAATGTCCTCCATCCATCCAGACACGGCCCTCCAAAGCAACCGCGTTGTTGTTATCCGAACTCAGGGCGTTGCCGAGGGCTGCAGCGGCCGGACCGAGCGTTCTATGCTTATTATAGGCTCGGCACGGACGCCATAAAAGTCCATTCCGATGATCGTCCTGCCGTTGGGGTGCGACCCCCATTGGAACGCGGCTCACGCGCGCGCCCCCCTTGCAAGGAGGTCCCCCCAAGAGGTTGCTGGGCTTTGCTCCTGGAGAAATAGTAATCTCCCAATCATATGAGCGCAACCGTTGTCGCGAAGCATACGCACCGGTTGCGGCGTCGGCAGCCCCCCTCCACTCTCGCCGACAGGGGCCGTTCCGCGTAGGGAATGCGTTTACACATGCCCGGAATTGACAGAAACCTCTCGGACGAAAAGATTGGTCTCCCCAGCCCTGTTCCCGGTGAGGTACCGAGGCCAGGACTGCGGCTGCTATGAGGGCTGTGTCGATGCTGCCGCGAGCCCCCAGACGGCAGCACGGGTCCGCTCGAGATGGACGGCTCCCGATCCTCGGGCGGGGAGAGGCGCCGTTGCCAGGGCCTCTTCCCGGGAGCCGCGAGCCCGACCACCCGGAATGCGAGGTTGCGGGCGAACCGTCTGGATGATCACCGGCCGGGCATCACAGCTGTAGGAGGATTGCGGGCCGCCACTGCGCGATTTCATGGACCCGGGCTTCGACCACGACTCGCCCCGATGGCTGCTCTGTCCCTCCGGGCTATCTGGGCGTAGCGAGCGAGTTCCGCAGGCGCATATCACCGTTTTCGAACGCTCATCTGGTCTCCAGGATCCCAGCCATGGTGCGACGCAAGGACGAACTGGTCCGCAGGTACTGCGACACGCTGTTCCGCCACTTCAGGGCCTTGTCCGCTGTCTGGCCGATCGGTACGGCGCCGGAGCTGGGTGACGTGATGCTCATCCGGGATGGTCTGCTCGAGCCTCGTTCACAGCTGGACCTGCAGGCAATGGGGGTCGCCGTGCGCGTTGATCCCACCCAGAAGGTGTACGACTGTACGGTCGGGGTTCGGTTTCACGCGGGCGCGAGCGTGGCTGCCGACGCAGGGTCCGGCCGGGGGGCACGCTTCGAGCTCGGCTTCGAGGACCGCGCATCTCTCCTGTTCGCGGCGCAAGGAGCCCAGATCGAGCGGGTTGCCGACCATGTGCCACTCGAGCACGCGATCCGGGAGCGGCACAGGACCGGCGCCTGGGATCCGGAGTACTGGATCGTGACCAGTCGCCTCCGCGCCCGCGCTCTCACCGTCCTGGTCGCGGAGGGCAAAGAGGCGCGAGTGGTCTTGGAGGCACGGGCCACGGCAACGCCGCACGCCACGTCGGATCTGATACAGATGAGCCTGGGGGCGTCCCTCCGGGAGCAGGAGCGAATTGGCTTGCGGGTTGTCGGTGAGGAGGAGTCGGTGCCCCTCGTCGGGCTCCATCGTCTACACCAGCCCTGGATTGGTGCGCCACGCTACCGGGCCCGCTCGGAGCATCAGGGAGGAGCTCAGCGGGTCGTTGGGGATGCGACGCGTAGGGCCGAACCGGGCGGCCGCCTGATCTGGGAGGAGCGCCAGTGGCGGGAGAGGGAGGTGAAACGCCCCGGGCTTTCCGGAGGGCTCAGTTCGTGAGTGCCGCCATGAGATCCTGAGTCTCTTGGCGGCGGTGGAATGCCTCTGCCAACGTAGAGGAGGCGCGCGCAACGGCCGCCGCTGCGTTCGGGTTCCTGCTTACGGGCCTACCCGAGCGCGTGCGGGAGGAGTTACGGGCGGAGACCGAGGCGCGGATTCTGGAGAACCGGCGCGGGCGGGGTGGATGGGCGGGAATGGAATCGGCCCCGCACCGGGTGAGGTGCGGAGCCGCGGTCGCAGGTCAAGCTATACGCGCCGGTGCTACCGCCGATACAAGGGGAGCGGAATCTGCACATGCCGGGTGCTGAAGGCAATCGCTACGCGGTCGCTCAGCTCCTCGATGCAGTCGCACGACTTGGCGATACCAAGCACCTGGTCAATGTGGGCCAGCAGCGCGCGGAGCCCCTGATCCTCGTTGAACCACTGGTGCCAGTTCTGGCGGTGCCGAGGCGGCGGCTTGTGCGTCTTAAGGTGAAGGAGCACGTCGGAGTCAAGCGCCTCGTAGATCAACTCCGTTACCAGCTTGCCCCACCACCGCGGCCGCTTCTGGATCGGGCCAGTCCATCCGGTCAGACGCGCGAACTGCACCCACAACTCATCCGGGAAGGTCTTCTCCCAGGGGCGCATCCGGTCTGCGAAGAAGAAGCTGTGCTTCGCCTGGAGCTCGCGTGCCGCCCGCACCTTCTCGAATCCGGTCGCCTCGTCGATTAAGGCGATCAGCCCGACGTCGGCCGAGGCGCCGAGCATTAGGCTGCATCGAATCGCGACCATCTGCTGGCGTTGCGTCCGGAGCGCGCCCGCGGCGAGGGCAGACACAAACGCGCGACAGATCCGGTTGAACGTCTCGGCCGTCAGACCGTGTCCGATGAACTGCGTTCCGGGGATCAAGAAGGCCCGATTTTCTCCCAGGACTAAGTCAGCGTCCAAGTGCGACTTAAGGGCAGCGACCCCCACGATTTCTCCCAGGTTGCCGTGCTCTCGTCCAGTGAGCGCCTGCACCGCCGAGCGGAGGTGGATCACCCGCTCTCCCGTGTTCAGGACGTGACACTCTACGGAGACGCCGCCCAACTCCAGCGGCCCGGAGCACACCGCCATGGGCATCCGGTCCGTTCCATACCGCGCCGGCTTCTCCCGCACCATCGGCGCGCTTGTGCGCGCCCCCTCGGCCAACCTGACCATGTCCTCTCCCACTGCGGGTTCATACCCGGTCGCGCGTCGGCCGGGGAACCCAAATTAGCAATCGCCGTTGTCGAGTGCCAGAAAATTGTTGATCCGGATTGGCGGATGCTTACCGCACTTCGTGTGACGGCGCGGAAACGGCCCGTGGTCCCCGGTGCGGGGCGACCCCGCCCGGCGAGCCCTGGTGTGCATCACTCTCCCCCAAAAGGGCACGCAGGAGTGGTGCGGCGCCTCGGCGCCTGACGGCCACCCCGTGACGAACTGCAGCCGCGGGAGCGAACGCCCGCGGCTGCAGTGAGATCCTTCCGCGATGAGGTTAGTGCGGCGACCGCGTCCGCACGACGTACCGCCCCGCCGCCCCCCTTACCTCCAGATTCGCCGACCGCTCCGCCAGCCTCACCACCAGCGCATCGAACGCGTCCTGCTGCCGCCGCACGACCACCGCGACATCGCGCGACGTTCGGCGCAGCTCCATTTCGCGGATGGCGCGGATCCGGAGATCGGCCGGGGCCGACTCGTCCGCGACCACCGGATGGGCGTGCATGGCGAATCCACCGGGATCGTTTGCCAGCAGCCCACCGAGAGCGGCATGCCGCGCCGGGGCCGGCCAATAGGACCCCTATCAGCCTGTCTGCAGAATGATGGCCGCCTGATACGAACCCTCGGCAGTCCGCTCGTAGGACACAACAGGGCCAAGTGCGTTCAGCCGCTGCCCTAGGAAGAGGGCGAACGTCGCCGGGCCGTACAAAACAAGATGCACGCGCCGAGCACCGTAGCGGCGCCGTCGATCCCGCATCAGCTCCTTGCCGCGGCCGGCGAGCGCAACTGCATCGCCAGCGGACTGGATCGAACCCGGGCCAGGACCGCTATCGGGCTCGGCGTATACGACCGCGCTGAAGCGTCCAGGCACGGAGGCGAAGAAGGTCTCCGCGTCGTGCCAGGCCTCACCAGTAATCGATAGCACGATCAGCAAATCATCCCCGCTCTCGCCCCGTTCCTCACGCACCACAAAGTCCCGGCCCGTCGCCGGTGCGTCGGAGCGCCAGAGAAACGTCTCGCCCCCCATTGGTTGCTCCGTGCGGAACGAGAATCCCGCGACCTCCGGGAATGCCTGACCCACCGCCAGGGATCCGCTTAGCGGCAGTTTCCCGCGGAAGTCGATGTACGCGCCACCGGGTGTCCCCGAGAGCGCCTCGCGGGCGGAACGTAGAGCCGGCAGGAGCGAATCGGTCCAGACCTCGGGCGCTGGTAGCTCCCGGCGGTCGCGATTGAAGTGCCCGGTCCAGTCCAGCTCGAGCGTGGGCTGCCGGTCCCACACCCGCCGGGCCCACCCGTGCACCCAAAGACTCACCTTCGGCTCGTCCGGGGCACTCGCCCAGAGCTGTCGCCGCGAGATCACCTCCTGGAGCGACTCAGACGTCACCTGCTTCGCCTCCCCCCCTGTTATGATCCGGCTGGCTACCTCGTCCACCACCTCGGCGAGCACACGCGGTCCATACCGCAGGCCGTAGGCACGCATCCGGTCCTGGACAAGTTCCTCGACCTCGTCGAGCCCTCCGAAGCCGAGGCGCAGCCGAAGTGCGCGGCAGAACGGCGCGAACTCCTCCGGTGAGACACCGACGGCCTCGCGCCAGCGTCGACGCGCCCGGCCCGCCGCCGAGCGATCACCGCCAACGAAGAAGTCGTCACACAGGCCGCGGTTCTGACCGATGAACCTCCCGAACTCCGGGGCCGCCGCCCAGTTGCTCACCAGCCAGATCTCGACCGGTCCCTGGTCCTTCAGCGCCCTCCAGCTGTCAAAGAGCTTGTGCAGCAGTGAGCGTACACCAGTTTCGACCTCCACGAGCGACTCGGTCGAGTACAGCTGACCGAGTGTAACGTGGAATTTCACCTGCACGAACTTCGACGCCTTCCCGCTCCCAAGCGGCGCATGCAGCGTCACGTCGTCGGCTGCGCCCGCTCTGGGGTGCTCGACGTACCCGTACTCGTAGTCCTCATCCAACAGGCGCAGGAGTTCGTACCAGCTGTACAGATGCTGGTAGCGGTCCCCTGCGAGGCGGGCGGCGCTCTGCTCACCCATGACGCCCCGTTCTCTCCGGCTTGCTCATCGCCCTGTCTCTCCTTCGGAGTCGCGGAACGGCGGCGTCGGCCCCATCGCCCTTGCGGTGGCGAGCGCCCGCTCGGGGTCCACGGCCACCGTGGGGTACGCATCGAGGATGATCGAGGGGAGGAGGCGCTGGGTCAGGTCCGAGAACGTGAACCCGTAGTCACGTCCGTCCCGTGGCCCGGTCGCGGCGACGAGCGCGGCGATCTGTCCTGCGCAGAGCCCGAGAGATTCCAGCGGCTCGGCGAGGACGGCGTTCCGCTGCTCGTCGTTGGGGCGTTCAAAGACCAGGATGTCGGCCGCGCGCCGCCGGACGGCCGGATCGAGCGCGCCCAGCCGGTTCGTGCACATGATCACCGCAGCCGGTACCTGCCGGTTTGCGATCTGGTCCACGCCGCGGATGAAGGCGTTCACCCCCGCGCGGTCTTCGTGGTGCATCTGCGCGGCCTCGCGGGACTGTGCAAGCGCGTCTGCCTCGTCCACCAGGAGGATGACCCCGCCCCGTGCTTTTCCCGATGCCCGTTTCAGCTTGGCCGCCTCGGCGACGGTGTGGTCAAAGGCGGCGCTCACCAGCTGCGTCATCTCCCCAACCCGCCCCTGCCCACGCGCGGAGAGGCTCAGGGGGAGGAGCGTGATGTCGATCTCTTCCTGACGCGCGACCGCATCGCCGATCGTCTCCGCGAGCTCAGTCTTGCCCGAGCCCACATCGCCCGCGAGGACGACGAGCGGAGGGCGGCGCAACACCATTGCGAGCAGCCGGTCGGCACCAGGATGGTGCTTCTCCGCCCAGCTCCGCAGTCCGGTCGGGTTGACGAGTACGGCCAGGATGCGAGCGAGGCGTCGCTTCTGGTCGTCTACTCCGACCAGCCTGGCGAGGCGCTCCCGGGGTTCCACGTCGGGGTAGGTGATGCGATGCCCGAATAGCTCTTCAGTCGAAACACTCTTGCTCATCAGAAGCTCCTCACGCTGGCACGGTCGAGCGCCCTCCCACCGGCGGAGTAGGTGCGGTCCTCAGCAAAGTAGCCGCTCACGCCGGGCTCGGCGGCTCCGCTCCGCTTGAAGGGGAGCCGCTGCTCGAACGAGTGCCTCTCCGCGTCACTGAGATTGTGCCACGCGGCGCTGTACGTGAGATGGCTGTTAAAGGAAGCACCGGAGATGTCGGCGCCGGGTCTTACGCGTCCGGGATCATCGTCTTTGGCCGAAGCGCCCGCGAGATCCCGAGCCCTATACCGAAGCGTGGGTTCGATCCACCGGCCGTCGCGCATGAAGCCGAAGATCACGGTGTCGAGGTATCCTACCTTGAGCAGCTCGATCGCCTCGGTCTCGTAAGCTGCGATGTGGGCGTCGATTGGGGAAATGTAGAAGCGCTGCATCCGCTTCAGGTCGGTGGCAACGCGCGACGCGATGTGCCGCGCGTGGGTGACGGTGAAGGTTACCGCTTCCGTGACGGTGTAGCTCGAACTCATGGGATCACACATGGAAGGAGGGCCCGAAGACCTTCTGCCAATAGCGTATGGTCTCCTGTTTGGTCGGGGCGCCGAGCGCGGCGTCGATCGCGTCCCCGGCATCGAGCGCCGCGTCTACGATCGCGTCCGCCTGCGCGGCGGTGTAGAGCCGGCTGACGTTGTTGGTGGCGTTCACCGGGTCGATGATCTGCACCGGCTCGGTAAAGGGTTCCACCGCCGACGCCATGTAGCAGTCGGTGAAGACGATCTGTTCGCGCATGTTGCTGCGCGCGATGTAGGTGAAGAAGTGCTGCAGGGCTTCGGGGTAGTCGGAGAAGTCGAGCCCCTGATCGCAGAGGTGCGCGAGCACCATCTCCACCATGAACGACTTGAACCGGAACCCCTCGCGCTCCTGCTTCGTGTTGCGCACCCAGTACTTCGCGAGCCGGACGACCTGCGCGAAGTGCGTCTGCTGGGCCTGCTTACGCCTCTTCGCGAACTCCAGGTGGAGCGGGATGCTCGTCTCCAGGAGCGAACCATCGTCCTGACTGACCAGATTGCCGCGCCACTCCGGGTCCCCGCCGTAGAGGATGGGCACCACGTCCACGTCCAGCCCGCTCCCCCGGAACGACACCGTGACGCTGTACGTCTGCGGCTGCACCTGGTCGGGCTTGAAGTTCGGGAACGCTGTGCGAAGGCGCTCCGCCAGGTAGGCAAGCAAGGCGATGCGGTCGGCGGGTGCTTCGGAGCCGCTGATGTAGGCTCCCATGTCGATGTCGTTCAGCGATCGGAGCGCAGTCCCTTTCGCCAGACTACCAGAGAGCATCAAGCGGCGGAGCGAGAAATCTGGATGCTCGCTCAAGTATCCCTGCAGCCGCTCGCCCAGTCGGTTCGCCTGCGCACGGTACTCTTTCGCCTTCTCAGCGGGCAGGTTGACGCGCTCTTCCCCGAACTGCGCGATCTCCCGATGTCCCACATGCTGTCGTCCCATCACCATCTCCTTGAGAACTGGTGGTCACGTGATCAGTTGTAGCAGTGCCAAATGGCCTCCGGCGTTGATGCCTTGGAAACGAGGCAGCGCAGCTCTTCGGCTAAGGCTAGAACGTGCTTGTGGACCCGCTTGCTGGGGATCCGTCATTAAAGCAGTCGGTGGAACGGGGAGATTGCTCAGCACGACCATAGGCCAGGGTGCCCCCAGTCCCGGAGCACCCCCATCGATCTCCGCCGATGTCAGGAGTTCAGGCCGAATTGGAGGAACCTGATGACCGGGCCTCTCGGTCTGCGGGTGGGAGTAGAGAGTACACGCTGGGATTCACCTGGTTTCGTGTGCGAGGTTTCCGCGACGTCCGCTGCTCGGCAGCACTCCTCGTACCGAAGCCCGAAGCGATCACAACCGCAGAGGTCACCCGGCAGGTGATCGCGGAGACGCTCAGGGGGGGTATGGAGTACCTGCCGCCCCGGCCAGAAGCCGAAGCAGCGGACGTGCATCTGCCGAACAACCCAGAGAGTCGTGAGATCTAGAAGCTGCCAAAGGCGGTGATAGCCGCGCACCCACGTCCCTTGTCGCGGTTCGTACGCGCACACGCTCCCGCTACCGTAATTCGTGTGACGGGGTCCAATCCAGATGCCGATTCCCCACCACGCCCAACTCTCGACCACGCCAGCAGGGTCGTGCGGGTAGCGGGTGACCAGCAGTGCCCTATCAGAAAGCTGGGGGATGGGCTTGATCCATCCATACAACCAGCTAACCTCGGGGGTGGACCGAACCTTCCACCGGGGATAGGTCGCGGCCACACCCCTGAGGTCATCCGCGACGGCCTCACTCAGTTCGTGGGCCGCTGGCAAGCCGAGCTGGAGTGACCGGGTACCGGACGCGGCCCATGGGGGGGAATCACCGGTGGACGGTGCTCGTTGTCCTTCCCCCGGTCCGGCTTCGGGTCCTGCGGACCCGGTTGCGTAGGTGCTGGCATCGTGAAAGCTCTCCTTGCCTGGTGAGAGATACAGAGAGGGATCGGTACCACCAGGCAGTACCAGCCCTCCAGGGTAGATATCAGGTTGACGATTTCTATGCAGGTCCCGACCAATCCGCCGCAGGAGATCCCGTCCGCCGAGTGGTGTGAGGAGGATTCCGCCCTGGGGGATTTCTTCAGCAGGAGTGGCCTGGTCTGCAGTAAGGGGATTGAACACGGGGAACCTCTGCACTATGCTTAAGACGCGTTTTACGAGTCGGAAACCTAACAGGCACTGGCTTGTACGACAAGTAGGACACTAGCCACAAGTGACACATTGGCGGACACCTTGGGTGGGAGGACGAATGGGGGAGACGGAGGAGGTCAGGTTTGACGCCGAAAAATTGGCTGCGCTGCTTAGGGCTAAGCGGGGGCGACACGGCCTCCGTGATACTGCGGCTGAGATCGGTGTAAGCCCCTCGACGCTATCTCGTGTGGAGCAGGGGAAGGCACCCGATGTGGATACGCTTGCGAAACTATGTTTCTGGCTCGGGATTACGCCGGCTGAACTGATGCCTTCCCTGTCCTCCTCGCCCGCGGAGGACCTGCACAGAGTGGAGCTCGCGACCCCAGATCGGATCGAGATGCATCTCCGGGCTGACAAGGTGCTGGATAAAGCAACAATCGATGCACTCGTGACGGTGGTACGACTTGCTTATCAAGCCGCGGAGCGGATGCGAGCCTTCGAGCTACCGGCGAATTCCAATCCCGAGCCACCACCAGAAGACCTATAGTAGGACGCAAATGGCTGGACGAGCGAGTGATTGGAGTTACTTGGGCTTCGGGAACTGGGCAGAGCGCCAGGCGATCGACTTCCGGGAGGCTCACGACCTTGAGCCAACGGACCCTCTACCGTCGAAGGTCTTGGCTGAGCACCTAGAGATCCCGATCCTTCCTATTCAGGACCTGACTCGGCTTGCCGGCTCTCGGCTGTCTGCCGATCTACCGCTCCCACCTGCTGAAGCCATCGCTACATTGCTTAGTGGAGAGCGCTCGCGATGGGGGGCGTGTCTGCTGAACGTTCCCGTGCTGGAACTGCCTGTGATCTTGCTCAATACGTCCCAGCCGCCGGAGATCCAGGAGAGGGACGTGATGCATGAGCTCGCGCACAGACTCTGCCGGCACGAGTATGGTGGCCTGGTCCTGGCAAACGGCGCGTGGGGGAGGACGTTCGACCGAGTACAGGAGAACGAGGCTATCTGGCTAGGGGCATGCTTGCAGGTGACGCGTCCGGCTCTCCTCGCGTGCCTTGAAGCAGATATGGGGCAGGAGGAAATCTGTCACCGATACACGCTGGATCCAATCACGTACCGCTATCGCTTGTACAGGTCGGGAGCGATGAAGCAGCGCCTGAACTCTCTTCGGAAGCTTCAGGGTGATCTATTCGCGGCAGCCTAGCCGGACACCTGACCTGCTTCCAAGGGGTTTTGAGGCAGCTCCGATGGGGCCGTTCGAAGTGAGGGTACATTGTACGCAGACCTGGCGAAGTTCGGCCGGGTGACGTTCCGCGCGTGCTGTTCAGCACGTATGGAGCACAGGCTCCCCGCTTATCCTCCGGTTCAACACGCATTTTTCTTGGCAGGCGGAGCTGGACCTTCAGTATGCTCTCGAGTATCATGTAGGTCAAACACCCCCAACCACCGGAGGTGAATCTTGCCCGCTCGCGTTGCGGATGTCGATACTCTCCAGAGGTACATCTCAGGCGTGATGGATCGTGCTGAACATCACGCTAGAAATGTCGATGAGATTTGCTTGGCCGTGGCTGGGGCGCTCGTCTGGCGGAAGGACCCTACATCTGACCTTCAAGTGATGGCCCAAGCGGGTGACCTCAAGAACGTCCTCTGGGTTTACATCGGCGGGAACCGATACGCCGTTTCCTACAATCATTCTGCTGGCACAATTGAGATACGGGAGGGCTCCGTCCAGGGCCGGGCCCTCGCATCCTTTACGAATGCCTCAACTGCCGCCGACGTGAAGCAGTTCTTCTCGTCACTCTAAAGCCAAGTTGGTGGAGTTCCGCTGCAGGGGACCAAGGTAGCGATACCGCCGACTCAGGAAAATTTGCGTTGTCTGTAGTGTGCGGCGCACAATCACGAGCCTGAGTCGATTCCGCCATGCAGAAGGATTGGGCTACCCCACAGCAGCAGCTCCGCTCGCAGACACGGCCGTTCAGATCACATCGAGGCCGCATATGCAAACGACCATCGACTTAGCTTTCTGGATAAGCGTAATTCTCCTCCTCACTCGTGAGGCCGGTCTCATTCTACGGCCCCATCAGCAACAGTACGTTGCAGATCTGGTTGAGGCGCTTACCCTCCGCCTAGAGTACATTCGCCCGCTCCTCTGGCTCAAAGGAAGATCCCTGAGGACGCAGGCTCGACCGCTCCTACTGATCGGATCCTCGCAACTACTCCTGCTCGTTGCCTATGGGTTCTCGAGGACCAACTTGCCAGCGATCCGGTCAGGAACCGCTGGCGTAACAGACCAGATTTACGTTCTTGCTCTCCTCCTCCCGATGAACCTGGGCGTTTGGAGTCTCACCATTCTTTTCGTCCAGCACCTGATGCAGAAGCCTAACCCCACTCGAATCGCATTGTGTTGGGCTGTCTTTGCTCCGCTCTTCCCACGATTGCTCACGAACACATATGTTCTCGTATCTACGCTCATTCACTACACGCAATCAGGTGAATTGGCCTGCACTTTCGATGCGATGGGGACACATCGAGTGATTTGCCATGCTTCTCCTGTATCTTATCTCGGAGCAGTGGGATCACTAGGAGCCATGCTCTTTGGGCCGGTAGCAATTCAGGCTGCGCTCGCCATCGAGATTGTGCTCGCCATCGTGCTAGTCGCCGGGTCTACCACAGTCCTCGAGGTGGCACTTCGCTTCATGCGGGGTGTGGGCTGGCGGCTGGTGGAGCACAAGCATGGGGCGTTCGCAGGGATCCTCGCTATCACGGCCGTACTCCTAGGAATCGCAAAGCTTCTCCTCGGGTCTTCTTAGATGATGGAGGGCGAGACAGTTGTGAAATGGACCGATGCCCCGCAACGTATGGGATGGCTATCCCTGCTCTCCCGGCAGGATTCTCAGATCGTGTTCACCAAGCGCTACTGTAAGTGAGAGGACTGGGCAGTAGATGCAGCTAGACGGAACGAATCAATTACCACGTGTCTTCGCAAGGCGGAACGAATCATCTACCTTGGTCGGAACGAATCAATTACCTGCGAGGGCCTCGCGCATCTCTCGAACGAAGGCTGGCGTGACGCGGTGGATCCGCATGGCCACGAGCTGGCCCGGAGACAGCCTTCCATATCCGACACGCTCCAGTCCCTGGATCTGCTCGCGGCTGACCCCGTGAATGCCCATCTGGAGGAGCTGAGGGCGGGAGAGGTCGCCGTATCCGAGCGCTTCAAGGTCGCGGACGTATTCCCGGGTGATCTGGTGAATCCGCATCTCGACCACGCCCGAGACCGTGTTCGTGCCCGAGAGGCCCAGGGACCGCACCGACCGCACGTAGTCGGGCGTGACGCCGTGGACGGCGAGCTCTACCACCTCCCGGACGCTGAGGGAGCCCAGGAGCGCGGTGAATTCCCGGATCGCCGCGGTGGAAACGGGGCGGAGGGTGAGAAGCATCAGGTCGTGCTCGGTGACTCGATCGGTGCCCTTGATCCCCAGCGAGCGGAGCATCTGTGCGAACTCGCGGTCCGGATTGAAACGGAGGCGGCCGGTACCCTTGCCCTGCTTGAACACGCCTTCGAACTCGAAGACCCCCGCCTCACGCTCGATCCGGAAGGAGACCGGTGTGGAGATCGCGGAAGCGATCCCGTCCTCCGATAGGCCGTGCAGCTCCGAGCGAGCAAATCTCTGCGACCACATCGTGGAGTTCCAGAACAGCCACACCTGGAGCTGTGCGTCGCGCTCCTGGGTGGCGGTCCAGGTGCCCTCAACGGTAGGGCTCGCGGAAAGGACGGATGCCATCGAGAGGAGGATGGCGGCCGCGGTGCTCAGGATCGTGCTTCGCATAGGTCGAATCCCACCGGGCTCGGATGAAGTCGGAGCGTGTCTCACCTTCCGCTCGCGCAGGCATCTACCAGACAACCGCCGTGACGAGGTGTGTGGACGGCTGGCCCTCATTCTCCACGGCGCCGGCCGCGGTCGACGCGCTCCGAACGGATGCCGTGAATCCTCATGTCGACGAGAGTACTGGGCGACGGGTCTTGGAAGCCCGCCTCACGCACCTTCCGGATGAAGGCGGGCGTCACCCCGTGGATGCCCATCTGGAGGAGCTGCGGGCGGGAGACATTGCGGTACCCCAGCGCCTCCAGATCGCGAACGTACTGCGGGGTGATCCGATGGAGCCGCAGCTCGACGAGGCTGGATGCCGTGCTCGTGCCCGAGAGGCCCAGGGACCGCAATGAGCGAACGTACTCGGGCGTGACGCCGTTGATCGCGAGCTCCGCCACCTCCTTGAGGCTCGGGGAACCCAGACCCAGCGCCAGCAGCTCCCGGATCTGGGTGGTAGAGGTGTGACCAAGGGCGACAAGCGCAAGAAGCCTCAGGTCGCGCTCGGTGACCCGATCGGCACCCTGGATCCCGAGCGAGTGGAGCGTCTGCAGGAACCGGCGATCCGGCTGGAAGGTGAAATAGCCGGCGCCCTTCCCCTGGGTGAATACGCCTTCGAACTCGACGACCCCCGCCTCACGCTCGATCCGGAAGGAGACCGGTGTGGAGGTCGGGGAGGCGATCTCCTGGTCGGAGAGGCCGCGCAACTCCGAGCGGGCGATCGACCACGACTTCGCCCATGCCATGCCCCACCGCATCGAAAGCTGGAGGCGTACCGTGTCGTCCTCGGACGCCGTCCATGTAAGGTCTTCGACCGTGCCCGTCGGCAGGACGTTGTCCGCGCCCGCAACCGCCGCCGCGGACGGGGCGGGCGGCGTCTCCCATCCCTGCTTCGTCTCCAGCGGAGCCTTCGACCCCCTGGGGGGCGTGTCCACGGCTACAGGGGCGGGCGGCCCCGCCGGGGCTTCAGGAGTGAGGGGGGAGGATCCGGGCCCCTCCTCGGGCATGAGCCCGTGCACTGGGGCCGGCGGCACGGCAGTCGGCGCGGCGCGCTCGATCTCCGGACGTTCCGGGACGGGTATGCGCACACCGGCAGCGCCCGCATCGGCGGGGCGCATCGCACCGAGGGCCACCACCAGCGAGGCGAGGCCACCCACGGTGAGCGCGGCCCCGACGCGGCCGGGTGCGCCACGTTTTACGTTGGGTTCCAGGATCGCCAGCAGCCGGCTCTCGAAGGTGGAGCGCTGTGCCATCGGCAGCGCCGCCGAGGGAACGCGTGCGCGGCCGGCGGTGCCCACCATCTCCAGGAGGTACTGCGCGTAGGACGAGGCGCGGGTGCCGGTGCTGAGCACCCGGTCGTCGCAGCACCGCTCCGCCTCCGCCCGGAGCTGGCGGAGCGCCAGCCAGCAGAGCGGATTGAACCAGTGCACGGCGCAGGCGAGCTGGGCGAGCCCGAGGGAGATCACGTCCCGGCGGGCCACGTGCGCCAGCTCGTGCCGGAGCACCATCTCGCGCCGCTCATCCGACCATCCCTCGCAGCTGGCGGGGAGGAGGACGACGGGGCGGATCACGCCCCACGTCATCGGCATCTCCGTCCGGCGGCTGCGGATCAACCGCGCGCGGCGGCCACCGAAGCGCCGGGAGATGCGGTCGGCGGCGACGGTCCAGTCTTCGTCTACGATCCGCTCCCCCGTGCATGCCATCCGCCACAGCGTTGCCCTGCCGAGCAGTAGCCGCAGCACGAGCACCAGTGTGCCGAGCAGCCACGTGGCCCCGAGGAGCGGTTGCCAGCGGAGGTCGGCCAGGCGCCACCCGGGTGCCCCCTGCGGCAGGGCGTCAGAGCCAGGCGAGGGAAGAGGCGGCTGAGGCGTCAGCCGCCGCGCCGCGGGCGCGTGCTCTTCCGACAGGAACGTGGGCGCCGCGTCGGGAGCAGGGGCCGTTTCAGGAGCGCCGCTGAGCCAGGCGGGGAGCAGGTCCAGTCGCACAGGGAGGAGCTGCACCAGCGGAAGCGCGAGCACCCCCGCCACCGCCGTTGTCCATACCAGATGCCGCGCCGCCGCGGAACGGCGGCGGAGCGCCAGGGCCAGCAGGCCGGCCGCACCGAGCACCAGCGCCACCTTGAAGGAGAGCTCCGGGAGAATACGGCCAGCGGCGTGGAGTTCGGCCAGGATCCCGCTGATGTCCATGGTCATGGTCATCTCCCCTGTTCGCGGGCGGCATCCACCTGCTGCGCCAGTCGCCGCAGGTCGTCGTCGCTGAGCTTGTGACCGGTCATCCCGAGGAGCGCTACGGCGGCCGCCTCGGCGCTGCCGCCAAAGAACGTGCGCACCAGGTGGCCGAGGGCCGCGCGGCGGGCGCTCTCCTTCGGCACCACGGGCCGGTAGAGGTAGCGCGGACCGTCCCAGTGGTGCTCGACCTGGCCCTTCTCCTCCAGCACGCGCAAGGAGGCGCGCACGGCGGAGTAGCTAGGTGGCTCGGGGATGCGCTCCAGGATATCGTTGATGGTGCCCTGGCCCAGCGCGAAGAGCGCATCCATCACCTGGCGCTCCCGGCGGCTGAGGTCGGCGGTGGTCTCGGGACCCATGCGGCGTCTCCGGGCGTTGGAAGGGCCACACCGTATGCTGGCAAAACAGCACTATGGTGGAATTTCAGCACCGTGTTGTAATTCTAGCACTCCGTGCCTGGACAGTCAAGGTACTTGCCGGGCGCTGCCTGGACCGACGGGCGGCGCAGAGATGTCCCGTAACCTTTACTCCGCGCCGGTGTGCCTCCTCGATCAGCGCCTGGAGCTCGGCGCGACGGACATGCAAGGACGCCTTGATCCATGTCGCGCCCTCCACGGCCCAATACGCCACGAAACGGCGGGCCGCCTCCGGAGACTCGATAATCGCCATCTCGCGGTCACTTGCACGGCCGCTGCCGGTCACGTAGGGCGCGGTGAGATGCACGCGGGGTCCCGGGATCTCTCCCCTCTCGATGGCCGTGCGGGTGTTGATGTCGGCGTAGGGCACGGTCGTTCCAGCGGTACGGACCGTGGTCGTCCCGGAGGCGAGGTAGAGGCGTGGCGCGGAGAAGCCGAGCTGGACCCTGCGCCCGACGGTGGCCCTGATGAAGAGGTGGTTGTGGATTCCGACCAGTCCGGGGACGATCGTGGAGCCGCGCAGCTCCATCCGTCGCGCCCCCTCCGGTATCTGCACGCTACCCGACGGGCCGACCTCGGCGATCCTCCCGTCGCGGATCACGATGGTCTGGTTGGCCTTCGGTGCGGCTCCCGTCCCATCGATCACGGTGGCCCCGGTGAGCGCCACCACCGGCTCGCTGACCGTGATGAATTCGCGGACCTGCGGGGAGAGAGATCCACGGTCCGGGCCGGTCCGGGTCACTCCACTGCCGGGATCGCCCGGCACGCGCCGGGTGCGCCACACGCGTGTGATCCGGTCATCCTGCACCTCGTACGTGTACACCGCGTCGAAGACCCGCCCGTCCGGGGTGCAGGCGGCTCGCTCGTGCAGCACGACGAAGGGGCCGGCGACGATCTGGGCAAGGACCTCCACTCGCAGTGCCGGGGCGCGCGCCGGGTTCAGGGTCGCCGTGCGGAGTGCGGGCGGCTCGCCGGGTCGCGCGGGAGCGCAGGCGGCGCAGAGGAGGAGCGCGAGGACGGGGAATCGCATGGGACCTATCAAGGGCGGGTGCTGGACCGGACCGGGTGGGCCGCGATCGGCACCCCCTCGGTGCTTCGCGGCCCGCCCCCGGCCCGAGCGTGGAGCACGAACCGGCAGGCGCGGCCCGGCTCCGGGCCCACGCCGATGATTCGCCTCATGGGGCACCGGGCCCGAACACCGCCCCGTGCGGCACGATGCGCACGACGCCGAGCCCCGGGACCGCCACCCGCGACAGCTCCACCGCCGGGAGCGCCGGGTGCGGGGCGAGCGCGCCGGTGGCGGGATCCAGGGTGGCGAGGTACACGCGCGGGTCGGCGACCGTCCCGCTGTCGACGATCAGCCACCGCCCCGAGGCGTCCGTGGCGAGCCAGTGCGGCGTGGCGCTCTCGCCCAGCGGGAGGCGCGCGAGCTCGCGCGGGTGGGCGGGGTCGTCCATGTCGAGGCTGACCAGGGCGTGCAGCGACGGTACCGTCTGCACCCACCAGCGCCCCACGCGCACGGGCACGGCGCACCCGCGGCTGGGGAAGGCGTGGACGAACTCGAGGCGCGGTGACTGCCCATCCACTCCGTTCAGCCGGTACATCCCGCAGGTGAAGGTGCCGACCATCACGGTACGGCCGTCGGCCAGCGCGCGTGGCTCGCCGGGCCTGCGGTGGTGGATCTCCGCGTGTGCCGACGCTTCGTCCGTCGCGCCGGGCGCATCGTGGCCCGTGTGCGCGGGGGCCTCGGGAACGCGCAGGGTGTGCAGCAGCGCCAGGTCCGAGAGCCGCCACACCTGCACGTGCACGCCACCCGGGGTGGAGCCCATCCCGTGGCTGGTGGTGACCACGCGGTCCAGCGCGGGGAGCACCTCCAGGCTGTACGGCAGGATCTCCAACGAGTCGGCCCCGGAGGTCGCCGCGCGTGCCCAGCGCACTGCCGTGCCGTCGCGCCGCAGCTCCACCAGCCCGCCCGGTGGTCCGGCGCCCTGCCGCTGGAACGTGGCGAGCACGTTCCCGTTGGGGAGCTGCACGAAGGAGTGCGGGAAGCCGAACGGCCCCGCCGTGGTGAAGTCGCCCAGCCGGCGCGGCTCGCCGGGGGTGCGCAGATCGAACCGGTGCGTGCGCCCGGCGCCGAAGTCATTGGCGAAGAGGAGCCCGTCGGCGGCGAGCGCGTGCTCCGTGTGATGGGCGAAGCGGGCGGCCGTGTCCGCGGCGAGCACCGCGCCGACCACCTGCCCGCGCGTGGGCGATCCCTCGCGCAGATCCACCGTCAGCAGGGCCACGCCGCGCCGGCGGCGGCGCGGCACCGTGTCCGGCGGCACCGGGGGGCTCACGGCCGTGTCGATCGCGGTGGCCCACACGTACAGGTACGCCGGCGCGGGGGCGTTCCCGCCGGTTGCTGCGCCCGCCTGCGGGGCGGGAGTCGGTCCGAAATCGCCACGGGCCCCGCGCTGCACCTCGTCCAGTGCGGGGAGGTCGGGATCGGCGCGCCGCCAGACCTCGGCGAGCCTCACGTACGC
>DASYWD010000055.1 GCA_035936415.1 Longimicrobiaceae bacterium | reverse complement strand
GGGCTTGCCCGGACCCGCGGGGGGGCTGCTACCGGCCGGCGCCCGTCTCGTCGTGCAGCCGCCGGTGCAGGATCTGCTTGGCCCGCTCGGCGCGCTGCGCGTTCTCCCGCTTCACGTCGCGGAAGAACTGGGCGAGGTCCTGGTCGCCTCCCTCCTCGGCGTCCCGGATGTACTGGTCGTACGTTTCGGCCCCCTGGAGCGCGTGGTACAGGATGCTGACCAGGTTGTACGTCACGTCCCGCGTGCCGGTGCTGCCCGTTTCCTGGCTCATCGCTCGTTCTCCGGTGGATGGTTTCTCGTCAGGGCCCGGCCGGTGAGCGCGGTGCGGGCGCAGGCGGTCCACGCAACTTCAAGACCCTTCGCACGATGACGGCACCGGAAAAAGACGCGGTGCGCCGCGCCCTGCGCGAGCGGCTCCGCGCCCTCGCCCCCGCCGAGCGGGACGCCGCCGGGCGCGCGGCCGGGGCGCGGGTGTGGACGGTTCCGGAGGTGGCCGGCGCGCGCGTCCTCCTCCTCTACGCCTCGCTCCCCGGCGAGATGCCCACCGACGCCGTGGCGCGCGACGCCCTGCGGCGCGGCCTCACCGTGGTCTACCCGCGCTGCGTCACCGGTACCCGCACCCTGACGCTGCACGCGCTGGAGCGGCTGGAGGCGCTGCGCGAGGGCGCCTACGGGATCCGCGAGCCGGACGAGACGACCTGCCCGCTCGTGCACGTGGGGGAGGTGGACGCGGTACTGGTGCCGGGGCTGGGCTGGGACCGGAGCGGCGGGCGGATCGGGCGCGGGGCGGGGTACTACGACCGCCTCTTCGCCGACCCGGGGTGGCGCGGCTTCCGCTGCGGCCTCTTCTTCGCCGCGCAGGAGGTGGACGCGGTGCCGACGGAGCCCTGGGACGCGCGGCTGGATGCGGTGGTGACGGAGCGGGAGGTGTGGCGGGGAGAGGGGCGGGAGTACGGGAGTGCGTGAGTGCGAAAGGCGGGCGCCGTTGTAGGCCCTCACCCGGCGGCCCGAGAGCCGCCACCCTCTCCCAAGTGGGAGAGGGGCTGGACTGCCCGGAGCCGTCAGCCCTCCCCCAGAATGGGGGAGGGTGGCGAGCCTAAAGCGAGCCGGGTGGGGGCCCAGCCGGGGACACGCCCGAACCCGACCTTTCCTTGTGTTCCGTCTACCGCTCCTGCGAGCCACCCTCGCCGCGGCAGCGCGGGCCCTCCCAGACCTTCTGCCACCGCCCGCCCCGGTCGCGGGAGATCGCTTCGTACCAGGCCTCGTTCGGGCCGTACACCTGCACCAGGACGTCCGCCTCGCCGGAACCGTTCCAGTCCAGGTAGTCCAGCAGGCGCGGCGCGGCCTTCCCGGTGCGGCGGTAGTCGCGCACCTCCTGGTAGAAGGGCGTGTACCCGGTGCGTGTCTCGTACCCGGCCACGTAGAAAACGCTGTACCCCTCCCCCTCCGCCGGCCCCACCGCCAGGCGGTCGCCCACCAGGTAGGTGGCGGCCATCTCGGGGTTGCCGCCCCCCGTCACCTCGATGGGCTGCATGTCGCGCTGCGCTCCCGGCCAGCTCCGCGGCCGCGGGAGGCCGTTCTGCAGCACCAGCCGCTCGGCGACGATGCTGGCGAAGGTGCGCATGCTGCCGGTGACCTGCGGCGGGCTGTACTCGCCGCGTACCTCGGGGGCCAGGCCCCGTCGGAAGGCGATGAACTCGTTCGCGTCCGCCGCCGCGGCGACCGTGGTCGCGTTCCCGGTGGCGGTGGGGATCCCGCAGGCGGTCGCGGGGCCGGCCCCGGCCAGCGTCAGCGTCCCCACCGAGGCGCCCCGCCGGAAGAGCTCCAGCTGCGCGCCCGGCTCCAGCACCGCCTGCCGGAAGCGGCTCTCGTACGCCTCCGGCGCCACGCCGGCCGGGCGGCGCAGCGTCCGCAGCGAGTCGCCCGAGACCTCGGCGACGGGAACCACCTGCGTGGCGCCCTCGCCGCGGGTCACGTGGAAGAGCACCGTCCCCGAGGGGAGCCCCAGGTCCGCGAAGGTCTGTGCGTCCGGCGCCACCTGTACGGCGCCGCCCGGCGGCGGGGGCGGCACGATCTGCACGTCCGCGCCGCCCCAACCCACGTTGTCGCAGGCGGGGAGAGCGGTTACAATCAGGAGCGCGGCGGTCCCGAGCCGGGACCCTGTCGCAATTCGCATGGGCGACCTGGGATGTTTCTGTCCTGGGGACGGGCTTCCGGCGCCGGGAGAAGCAAGGAACCGGCCACCTGCGCCCCCGTGAGGCGCGACGAGCAAGGTACGGACTTATCGGGGGCTCTGCCAGGCTGAATGATCGATCCAATCGAGTTCCGGCGGGTGATGGGGCACTTCGCCAGCGGCGTGACGGTGGTCACCACGGTGCAGCCGAACGGTGAGCCGTGCGGCCTCACGGCCAACGCGGTGTGCTCCGTGTCCGTGGACCCGGTGCTGGTGCTGGTGTGCGTGGAGCACGGCGCGGACACCCACGACTGCATCCGGGCGGCGGGGCGGTTCGCCATCAACGTCCTGGAGGAGGAGGGAGGCGAGAGCCTGTCCCGCCGCTTCGCCACCTGGGGGGTGGAGGACAAGTTCCGGGGCGTTGCGTGGCGCGAGGAGCGCACCGGGGCGCCCGTCCTGGAGGGCGCGCTGGCGTGGCTGGACTGCCGGGTCGCCCAGGAGCTGCAGGGGGGCGACCACACCATCTTCCTCGGCGAGGTCGTGGCGGCGGACGCCCGCGAGGGGACACCGCTGGTCTACTACCGGGGGGGGTATGGACGCTTCGTCCCCTGAGCGCCGACGCCCCGGCTGGCCCGTGGTGCTGCGGGCCGTGCTGGTGGGGCTTGCGCTCGGCGTGGTGGCGACGGCCGGGGGCGCCCTCGTCCTCTTCCGCACCGAGGGGGCGCTCGCCGCATCGGCCGCGGTGATCGCCACCTTCGCGGTGGCGCTGGGCGCCGGGCTCTGGGCCGGGGTCCCGCCGGACGAGGAGGAGCGCGTCTCGCTGGCCGGCCGCTGGCTCTTCGCCGGGATCTCGGTGGGCGCGGCGGGCGTCTTCGCCACCGTGCTCGGCATCCTCAGCCGCCTGGGGCGGCAGGGCGAGGCGCTGCGCGTGCTCGGGCTCCTCTTCCTGGTGGCGGTCCCCGTGTACGCCATCGGCTTCCTCCTCCCCGCGCTGATCGGCTGGGCGGAGGGGGAGGAGGACCCGCTGGGAGAGGGCGGTGAAGGCCCGGCGCGCCGGGCGCTCGGCGCCGTCGCCGTGGGCGTGCTGGCCGGCTTCGCGGTGGGCGCGCTGGCGTCCGGCTTTTTCCTCATCCCCAAGCTGGACCCCGGCCCCCTGCTGCTGGGGGCCGCCGCGCTGCTGACCTCGCCGCTGCTCTTCCCCCGCGCGCAGCGCGCCGGGCCGGAGGAGCGCGTGGTGTACGAGACGGAGACGCCCTACGGCACGCTGCGCGTGGTGGAGACCACGTACTCGGGGGAGCGGCAGCCGGACCGCACCCTCTACCAGGACGACGAGATCGAGTCCGGGGAGCTGGTGCGGAGCGGCGCCCCCACCTTCGCCTACGTGGCGGCGGGGGAGCGATGGCTGGCGGAGGTGGCCCGCCGCGGCGACGCGTACCTGTTCCTGGGGGGCGGGGCGTACACCCTCCCGCGGCGGGTGGCGGAGCGCGACCCGACGGCCCGGATCACCGTGGTGGAGCTGGACCCGGAGGTGACGCGCGTGGCGTACCGCTGGTTCGGGCTGCGCCCGGAGCACGGGGTCGCGTCGGTGCACGGGGACGCGCGCGCGGCCGTGGACGCCTGGGCGGCCGGCGGGGCGGAGGGCTTCGACCGGATCTACGTGGACGTGTACGGCGGGGGCGAGGCGCTCCCGCACTCGCTGGTGAGCGTGGAGGCGCTCGCCCGGATGCGAGGTCTCCTGCGCCCCGGGGGGACGCTGGCGCTCAACGTGATCGGGACGGCGGCGGGGGAGGGGAGCCTGCGGCTCTGGTCCACGCTGCGCACGGCGTGCGAGGTGTTCCCGTCCACGGAGCTGTACCTCCACCTGGGGCGCGACTACCCGGAGCGGCAGAACTTCCTGCTGGCGTGCGCGGCGGAGGCGGAGCACCGCTTCCCGGAGCGGGCGGGGACCTTCGCGCGGTGGCCGCGGGCGGAGTGGCCGCGGCCGGCGGGGACCACGGTCTTCCGCGACCTGGCGCCCCGGGGAGAGCGAAGCGCCGCGCCCTCCGGGGGAG
>DASYWD010000054.1 GCA_035936415.1 Longimicrobiaceae bacterium | reverse complement strand
GAGAGTGTGGAGGCGAGAGCCGACGCGCTGCAATGCTCCGAGGCGATCGTCTTCATACAGCAAACCCTCCGATGGATGTGACCCATCGGAGGGTTTGTTGCTTCAACTCCCGGACCTCAATCTCCGGGATGACTCATGTTTCGCACTTCGCACTTCGCACTCCCGTACTTTCGCACTCCCGCACTTCACCCCTGCTCCCGTCCCTCCCCCTCGCCCTCCGCGGCCATCTCCTCGCCGTCGCCGTCGGCGGCGGCCCGGGGCTCGCCGCCTCGGGAGCCGGCGCCGCGGCGGCGCTGGCCGCGGGCCTCCTTCTCCAGGAGGCAGAGGTCGAAGACCTCGTCCATCCGGTCCGCGAAGTGGAAGGTCATCCCCTCCTTCACGTCGTCCGGCACGTCGCGCAGGTCGCGCTGGTTGCCGGTGGGGAGGATCACCTCGCGCAGCCCGGCGCGGTACGCGGCCAGCGTCTTCTCCTTGACCCCGCCGATCTCCAGCACCTTTCCGCGGAGCGTCACCTCGCCCGTCATGGCGACGTCGTGGCGCACCGGGCGGTCGGCGAGCGACGAGGCGATGGCGAGCGTGACCGCCGCCCCGGCCGAGGGGCCGTCCTTGGGAGTGGCGCCCAGCGGGAAGTGGACGTGGATGTCGTTGTCGTTGAAGGCGGCGGTGGGGATCCCCAGGGGCTGCGCGCGCGAGCGCACGTAGGAGTACGCCGCGTTCACCGACTCGCGCATCACGTCGCCCAGGAGGCCGGTGATGATGAGGCGGCCGGTCCCCGGCATCCTCAGCGCCTCGATGAACATCAGCTCGCCGCCCGACGCGGTCCACGCCAGCCCGGTGACCACCCCCACCTCCGGCGCGCTCTCGGCCGGCGTGGCGATGTAGCGGGGGTACCCCAGCACCTCCTCAATCATCTCGCGCGAGAGCTCGGTCTTCTCGGGAGCCTCTCCCTCGGCCCGGGCGCGGGCGAGCCAGCGGAAGATGGAGCCCAGCGAGCGGCGCAGGTTCCCCAGCCCCGCGTCGCGCGCGTAGCCGCGGGTGAGGAAGAGGAGCACCTCGTCCGACACGGTCACCTCGTCCGGCTCGAAGCCGTGCTCCAGGAGCATGCGGGGGAAGAGCCGCTCGCGCGCGATGGTCACCTTGTCCTCCGGGGTGTACCCGGCGATGCGGATCTCGATGAAGTGGTCGCGCAGGTCCCGGGGAATGCGGTAGAAGTCGCTCGCGGTGGCGATGATGAAGACGTCCGACAGGTCCAGCGGGACGTCCAGGTGGCGGTCGGTGAAGGCGTCGCGCTTCTCCGCGCTCAGGAACTCCTCCATGGCTTCCACCGGGTCGCCCTCCACGTTCCCCAGCCCCAGCTCGTCCATCTCCTCCAGCAGCAGCACCGGGTCGCGCACCCCGGTGTCGCGGATGGTGGTGAGCAGCTTCCCGGGCTGCGCGCCGCTGCGGGTGCGGCGCGTGCCGATGAGCTGCGCCTCCCCGCGGCCGCCCAGCTCCAGCCGCGCCAGGGGGCGCCCCAGCCCCCGGGCGATGGAGGACGCCAGCGTGGCCTTCCCCACCCCCGGAGGACCCACCAGGCAGGGGATCAGCCCCGACAGGTCGCCGCGCAGCCGGGCGACCGCGAGCACCTCCAGCACCCGGCGCTTGGCCTCCTCCAGCCCCAGGTGCTCCTCGGTCATGGCCCGCTCCACCGCGTCCAGGTCGATCTCGGTGCTCCCGGAGGTGGCGGCCCACGGGACGGAGAGGAGCAGGTCCAGGTAGCTGCGGATCTCGGTGGCCTCGGACAGGGTGGTGCCGGGCGCGCGGAGGCGCTCGGTCTCGCGGCGGGCCACCGCGGCCACGCGGGCGGGGAGCTGCGCGCGGTCCGCCCGGCGGAGGATCTCGTCCGCTTCGCGCTCGGCGGGATCCATCTCCCCGAGCTCCGCCTGGAGCGCCTGGATCCGCTTGCGGATGTGGGCGCGGCGGTCGCCCGGGGTGCGCGACTGCACCGCCTCCGCGGCGGCGTTCCCCACGAGCCGGTCCTCCTCCTCGATGGTCTGCACGCGCTCCCAGGTGTCCTCCAGGCGCTGCAGGACGAAGCGCAGCCTCTCGGCCACGTCCAGCTCCTGGAGCACGGCGTCGCGGTCCGGGACGTTGAAGTGGCAGAGCGAGGCGGCCAGGTCGGCGAAGCGGGAGGGATCGCCCAGGTTCATCCGCAGGATCCGCGGCACCTCGTTGGGGATCCGCTCCACCTTCGCGGCCACCCCCACTACGGTCTGCAGGATCCGCTCGACGATCCGCTCCGCCTCCGCCTCGTCGGCCGGGGCCTCCTCCACGGGCCGGAAGGCGCCGGTGTAGTAGCCGTCCTCCAGCCGTACGTCCTCCAGCCGGACCCGCCGGAGCCCCTGCAGGGTGGCCTGGACGGTCCCCCCGGGAAGGTTGAGCCGGTCCAGCACGCGCGACAACACGGCCACTTTCTGCATGGACGCGGGATCCAGCGGCGCGTCCGCGGCGGGCGCTTCTTCCGTGATGGAGACGATTCCGACGATCAGCTCCGGCTCCGGGTGGGCGTTGAGCCCCTCCACGTTGGGCTCGAACCCGATCTGGAGCGCGGTGGCACCCTGCGGGAAGACCACCGTGCTGCGCACGGGGAGGAGGAGAACCCGCTCGGGGAGGTCGCTTCGTGGCTTGGATGGAGTCATCGCTCTGATTCTATGCTCAAGTCTTTCAATCACTTGGTGCGCAGGCGGCGGTCGAGCGCGTGCAAGAAACGGGCGATCCTGCGCGCGTTGGTCCCCAGGTCGGCCGTCCCCACGCGCGAGGCGGAGACCATGTCGACGCGTGTCCGGCCGTCCCCGGGGTCGAGCGACAGGCGGATCCAGACGTCGTCGGTGAACTTCCACACCCGGGTGCGGGCCTCCGCGTGGATCTCGCCCTCCACCGGCTTCGCCTCCAGCACCTTCCACTTCCGCCGCTCCACCTCCGCCAGGGCCGCCTCCCACACCCGGGCGAAGGCGACGTCGTACGTCCGCCCCCGCAGGCGCGGGTCGCGGGATTCCGGATGGGTGTAGGCGCGGTTGGTGCGCAGGGCGCGGGGCAGGCGCATGGCGGCTCGGCAGGGCGGAGGGGAGGACCGGGACCCCGAATGTACGGCGCGAGGCGGGCGAGCGACAGCCACACCGCACCCGGGCTGCGGGCGATTTGACGCGCGGACGCGGCGCGTGGTATGATGCGCCCCCCGCGCCGGCCGGGTACGAAACCTGCTCGCCGGGCGGGGCGCTGAACGCCATCCCCGAGCACAGCCATCGCCGATCCGGACGGAGGAGCCAGAGTGAAAGTCGTCATCCCGCTCGCCGGCAAGGGCACCCGCCTGCGCCCGCACACCCACGTCACGCCGAAGCCGCTCCTCCGGGTGGGGGACAAGCCGGTGATGAGCTACATCCTGGACGACCTCCGCGAGCTGGGGGTGAACGAGGCGGTGGTCATCACCGGCCACCTGAAGGAGAAGGTCCAGGAGTACATGGAGCGGGAGTACCCCGACTTCGACGCCGTCTACGTGGAGCAGAAGGAGCAGAACGGGACCGCGGACGCGGTGGCGCTCGCCGAGCCGTACGCCGAGGACGAGCTGCTCATCATCTTCGTGGACACGCTCTTCGACGCGGACCTCTCCATCGTCAAGCGGCTCCCGGAGGACGTGGCGGGGGTGATCTGGGCCAAGGAGGTGGAGGACTACCAGCGCTTCGGGGTGATCGTCACCGACGAGCAGGGCAACATGCGGCAGATCATCGAGAAGCCGAAGGAGCCCGTCTCGAAGCTCGCCAACATCGGCCTGTACTACATCCGCGACTGGAAGCTGCTCTTCGAGGGGATCCACCACGTGATGAACACGCAGCCCGGCCCGTCCGGCGAGTTCTACCTGACGGACGCCTTCCAGTACATGGTGGACCAGGGGGCGAAGATCAAGACCATCGCCATCGAGGGGTGGTACGACGCCGGGAAGCCGGAGACGCTGCTGCAGACCAACCTGCACGTCCTCTCCACCACGCGCGGGCGGAGCCCCGCGGACGGGAAGAACGTGACCGTGCACGAGCCGGTGCACGTGGCCGAGGGCGTGGAGCTGGAGGACGCGGAGATCGGCCCCAACGTGACCCTCTCCGCCGGCACGACGGTGCGCGGCTCGCGCCTGCGCGACACCATCGTCGGCGAGAAGACCGTGATCGAGCGGAGCGACCTTTCCGAGTCGCTGGTGGGGAGCAACGTGGTGCTGCGCGGCGTCAACGGGAAGGTGGACGTAGGCGACGACTCGGTGCTGGAGCTGGGGGGAAGTGCGTGAGTGCGAAGTGCGAAGTGCGGAAGTGAACAGCAGGAGCCCGTCCTCACGACGACGCCCCCGCCGGGAACCTCCCGGCGGGGGCGCTGTTTCGCACTTCGCACCTCTCACTTCGCACTCTGTTCTACCCCACCCCCGCCACCGCCAGCGTGACCAGCAGCGCGCGCTCGATGCCGCGCGGGCCGCCGCGGTTGGAATACCACTCGCCCAGGGTGTGCACGCCGCCGGACTCGCCGCCCGCGCCGATGGTGATGGCGGGGATCCCCAGGGAGATCGCCACGTTGGAGTCGGTGGAGGAGGCGGCCAGCTCCGGGTTGTCGCCCAGGGCGTGGGTCACGGCCACGGCGGCGCGGACCAGGGCGGAGTCGGCGTCGGTCTCGCCGGAGGGGCGGTCTCCGATCAGGTCGATCTGCGCGGCCAGGCCGGGGCCGCGGCGCGAGCGGCCGCGGTTCTCGGCGTCGATGGCGTCCGCAACGGCGTGGCGGAGCTGCTCCTCCAGCCGCGCCAGCGGGCCGGGGGTGTCGCTCCGGATGTCCACCTCCGCCCAGGCCTCGGCGGGGATGGAGTTGACGCTGGTGCCGCCGCCGATCCGCGCCACGGTCAGCGCGGAGCGGGCGTTGGCGGGCGGCCGGACCCCCCCGAGCGCCACCACGGCGGCGCTCAGCGCCTGCACCGGGTTGGCGGCGCCCCGGTCGGACCACGAATGGCCGCCGGGCCCCCGCACCGTCACCCGCAGCCGCCGGGAGCCGATGGCCCGGTGGACGATGCGGCCCGTCCCGGAGCCGTCCAGCGACAGGAAGGCGGCGGCCCCGCGCAGCGGCGCGCCCTCGCGGAAGAGGTGCTTCACCCCCCGCAGGTCGCCGATCCCCTCCTCTCCCACGGTGGCGGCCAGGACGAGCGGGCGCACGGTGCGGATCCCCGCCTCCTGCAGCACACGCGCGATGGCGAGGAGCGCGGCCAGGCCCCGCCCGTTGTCGGTGATCCCGGGCGCGCAGATCCGCTCGTCCTGGTAGCGGGGGGTCAGGTCGGTCCCCGCGGGGAACACGGTGTCCAGGTGCGCGGAAACGACCACCGGCTCGCTCTCCGGCGCCGTGGGGTCGGGGAGGGCCGCGAGCACGTTTCCGACGGCGTCCTCCTCGATCGAGGCCAGCCCCAGCTCCGCGAAGCGATCGCGCACCCGGGCGGCCCGCTCCGCCTCCGCGAGCGAGGGGGCGGGGACGCGCACCAGCGCCACCTGCTCGCGGAGCGTCTCGTCGTCGGTTTCGTGGATGCGGGCGCGCGCGCGGCGCACGTCGGGGTGGGCGAGAAGGGCGTCGAGGTGCATGGGCTGCGCTGCGTGGACCGGCGTTCGGGGGCGCGGAATCATCGCCCCCGGGGGTGCGTCTGTCAATCGACGCGTGCGGATGCCGCGGTGCGCCATGCCCATCGCCCGGTCGCGGGCACTCATGGGCGCCAAATACCGGGTTCCGCGCGCCCGGCGAGCATGATATGTTAACGGTGCGCCGTCCGCCGGAGAGCGTCGCTCCGGCGGCCGCGCCCTTCCGTGTCCGCCGCGGCGGGCCGCTCCGCGCGCCCTGCCGCTCCCGCCCTGAAACGTCCTCGTGAGGGATCGAATGCTCGAGCGCGACCTGATCTTCGATTGGAACACCGTGCACGGCTCGTTCGACTACGGGAAGGTCCGCACCGTCGAGCTGGACGACGAGACGCTACGCGACGGCCTCCAGTCCCCCTCGGTCACCGACCCGCGCATCGAGGACAAGGTCCGGCTCCTCCACCTCATGGCCGAGCTGGGGATCCACTCCGCCGACATCGGGCTCCCCGGCGCCGGCCCGCGCGCCGTGCAGGACGTGGAGGTGCTCGCGCGCGAGATCGCCGACGCCCGCCTCCCCATCTCCGCCAACTGCGCCGCCCGCACCGTCATCGCCGACGTGCGGCCCATCGTGGAGGTGTCGCAGCGGGTGGGGATCCCCATCGAGGCGGCGACCTTCATCGGCTCTTCGCCCATCCGCCAGTACGCGGAGGATTGGACGATCGACCGGATGCTGCGGGCGACGGAGGAGGCGGTGGGCTTCGCGGTCCGCGAGGGGCTCCCGGTGATGTACGTGACCGAGGACACCACCCGCGCCGCCCCGGAGACGCTGAAGCAGCTCTACGGCACCGCCATCCGCTGCGGCGCGCGCCGCATCTGCCTGGCGGACACGGTGGGCCACGCGACCCCCGACGGGGTGCGGCAGCTCGTCCGCTTCGTCCGCGAGGAGATCGTGGAGCCCAGCGGCGAGGACGTGAAGATCGACTGGCACGGGCACCGCGACCGCGGCCTCGCCATCCCCAACACCCTGGCCGCCATCGAAGAAGGGGTGCACCGGGTGCACGCCACCGGGCTCGGGGTTGGGGAGCGCTGCGGGAACACCGAGATGGACCTCCTCCTCGTCAACCTCAAGCTCCTGGGGCTGCACGACCGCGACCTGTCGAAGCTGCGCGAGTACGTGGAGCTGGTGGCGGAGGCGTGCCAGGTGCCGCTCCCCTACAACTGGCCGGTGTTCGGCGGCGACGCCTTCCGCACGGGCACGGGGGTGCACGCCGCCGCCATCATCAAGGCCGAGGCCAAGGGCGACTCCTGGCTGGCCGACCGCGTCTACTCGGGGGTGCCGGCGGGACTCTTCGGGCTCCGGCAGCGGATCGACGTGTCGCACATGAGCGGAATCTCCAACGTGCGCTACTGGCTCTCCCAGCACGGGTACGACGTCACGGACGAGGGGCTCTGCAACCACGTGTTCGAGGCGGCCAAGGGGTGCGACCACACCTTCTCGGACGAGGAGGTGCACGCCCTCTGCGCGGAGTACCGCGCGTCCGCCGACACGGCCGCGTGACGGCCTGAGCTGCAGGCCCCTTTGCCTGAAATTTTCGGGGCCGCTCCATGGTTCGGGGCGGCCCCGTTCATTCGGAAACCAGGAGCTTCGATGCCCGTCACCGTGTACGGCCTGCCGCACTGCTCCACCTGCCAGAAGGCCGTGGCGTACCTGGAGAAGAGGGGGGTGGAGGTGGAGCGCTTCCACGACGTCAAGACGGAGCCGCTTTCGGAGGGCCAGGTGCGCGAGCTGGCGGAGCGCGTGGGCGGCGCCGGCACGCTCTTCTCCCGGCGCGCCCGGAAGTACCGCGCCCTGGGGCTGCACGAGCGGGTGCTGTCGGAGGAGGAGATGCTCCGGCTGATGACGGAGGAGTACACCTTCATCACGCGCCCCGTGGTCGTGAACGGCGACCGCGCGACCGCGGGCTTCTCCATGAAGCGGATCGACGAGCTGGTCGGGGGCTGATCCGGCGGTGTTCGTCCCATCCATGCGGGCCGTTCCTGCAGGAGCCGCCCTGCTCCTGGCCTGCATCCCCCTGGCCTGCGGAGGCACAGGGGGCTCCGCTCCTTCCCACGTCCCCGGGCGCATCGCGGCCGTCGGAGCTGCATCGCCCATGGCGCTGGCGGTCGGCTGGACGGAGGCGGAGTGCCTGGCCGGAGGCGCCTCCGCGGACCGGGACCTCGACGGCGTGCTCGACCGTTGCGAGCACGACCTCGCGGCGGCGTTCGCGCCGGTGCTGCGGGTAGACGAGCGGGAGTGCGGGTGGGACGAGAGCGTCGCCCCTGGCCGGATCGGAGGTGAGTACCTGTACGCCGTCCAACGTCGGCCTTCCGGCGACGGGCTGCGGATCGCGTACATGCCGGCGTACTACCGCGACTGCGGGTGGAGCCTGCCGGTCTGCCGGCTGACGCCGTCGGTCTGCGAGGGTCACGCAGGCGACTCGGAGATGGTCGCCCTGGACGTGGCCTTCGACCCGCGGACGGCGCGCTGGGAGACGCGGCGGGTCTTCCTTTCCGCGCACTGCCACGGCCGCTCCGCCGGACGCTGCCGGTGGTACGAGGGACGCGGCCTGGAGCGGTTCTCCTGGGCGGACGGCGTGCGCCGGGGCGCCCCCCTGGTGTGGGTGGCGCACGGCAAGCACGGCGGCTATCCCACGGCGGCGGAGTGCGACACCGGGCACTGGGGCTACGACGGGTGCCGCGGCAACCGGACCGCCTACCGCTTCCCGGTGGCCTCCCCGCGCCAGAACGCCGGGAGCCGCACGCACCCGTTCCCGCACGGGAGCGGCGAGGAGTGCATCGGGCCCAGGGAAGCCGGGTGGAGGAGCGACGTCCCGGATCCGGCGGCGAGGGAGTGCTTCTGGGATCCGGCGGCCCGGTTCCGGGGGTGGCAGGGTGCGGAGGCGGGAGCGGGCGCCACGGGGTACGGCCGCTACCTGCGGGAGGTGGCGGGGTTCTGAGGCCCCCTCTCCCCCCGGCCCCCTCTCCCCCGCAAGGGGGAGAAAGGGGGAGAACGGCAGGGCGTCAGCGCGTCGTCTCCGCAGCGCGAGAGCGAAGCCCTGAGTAGCCCCCGCTGGCGGTACCAGTGGTTATGGGAGTGCTGGTTGTAAAACGTTCTTCATCTTCCCCTCAGCAGGGGGAGTCGGCGAAGGCCGGAGCGCCGCAGGCGCAGAGGCCACGTTGGCCGGCTCCCACTGCGC
>DASYWD010000053.1 GCA_035936415.1 Longimicrobiaceae bacterium | reverse complement strand
AGGCTTCTGCCCCAGAACAGGAAAGCGGAGCCGAGAGGTCTCGACTCCGCTCTACCGCATTCGGGCTGCAATCTGCTTCCTCTGCCTGAGTCTCCGAACTTCGCTCCTACCTCATTTCCAAAGTTCGGGATGACTCATGTTCATCTTCTACAGTGCGCCCGACAGGATTCGAACCTGTGACCTTTGGCTCCGGAGGCCAACGCTCTATCCAGCTGAGCTACGGGCGCGCGTTCAACGGGAGGCGGTGTAAGCCGAGTTCTGTTCTCCGCCGGAGCGGAGGAGGACCATTTCTCTGGGGCCGGCGTTGCCGCCGGCCTCTAGCAGCCTACCCGGGATTCGACGGAGCGGGCAGCTCCTCATCCCCTATTTGGCCTTGCTCCGGGTGGGGTTTGCCATGCCGCCCCTGTCGCCAGGAGCGCGGTGCGCTCTTACCGCACCCTTTCACCCTTGCCTGTGCTCCGGAGACCGGAGCCATCGGCGGTATGCTCTCTGTTGCACTTTCCGTCGCCTTGCGACGCCCGGCCGTTAGCCGGCACCCTGCCCTGTGGAGCTCGGACTTTCCTCGACACCCGGAGGTGCCGCGATCCTCACTCGCCTCCCGTGTTGTCAAACAAGCAGTGCCCAGGAGAGGACTCGAACCTCCACGCCGTTTCCGGCACCAGATCCTTAGTCTGGCCTGTCTACCAATTTCAGCACCTGGGCATCCGACCCGCCCTGCAAACCGCGATCAGTGCTCCCGAGAGGACTCGAACCTCCACGGGCTTACGCCCACTAGATCCTGAATCTAGCGCGTCTACCAATTCCGCCACAGGAGCGCGCGATCCGCGGTCTTTTCCAGCAAGGTGCGCCCGGAGAGATTCGAACTCCCGACCTTCTGATCCGTAGTCAGACGCTCTATCCAGCTGAGCTACGGGCGCAAAAACGACCCCGATTTTCAGTGCACCGAGTAGGAATCGAACCTACAACCTTGGGATTAAGAGTCCCCTGCTCTGCCAGTTGAGCTATCGGTGCGTCATCGATCAGGACGGGAAACCTAACCGGCCCCGCCCCTCCTGTCAACCTCCCGCGGTCCCCCGAAACCCGCGCCATTTCGCGCGTTTTCGTCTTCCCGCAAGCCATTCAATGTAACACCGGAGCCCCCATCACACAACCCCTGCCCCACCCCAAAAGGCCCGCCCGCGCAGGAGCACGGGCGGGCCGCCGCCGCGGCGGCTAGTAGGCCGCGTACCCGGTGATGTCCTGGCCCAGGATGAGGCCGTGGACGTCGTGCGTCCCCTCGTAGGTGTAGACGGACTCCAGGTTCGCCATGTGGCGCATGGCCTGGTACTCGACGAGGATCCCGTTGCCGCCCAGGAGGCGCCGGGTCTCGCGCGCGACCTCGGCCGCCATGTCGACGTTGTTGCGCTTGGCGAGCGACACCTGCTCCGGGCGCATGCCGCCCTCGTCCTTGAGGTTGCCCAGGCGCCAGCAGAGGAGCTGCGCCTTGGTGATCTCGGTGAGCATCTCCGCCAGGCGGGTCTGCTGGATCTGCGTGGCCGCGATCGGCTTCCCCGCGAACTGCACCCGGTTCCTGGCGTAGCTCACCGCCTCGTCGTAGCAGGCCATGGCCGCGCCCACGGCGCCCCAGGCGATCCCGTAGCGCGCCTGGGTCAGGCACATCAGCGGGCTCTTGAGGCCGCCCGACTGGGGGAGCAGCGCGGAGTCGGGGACGCGCACGTCCTGCAGCACCAGCTCCGAGGTGTCGGAGGCGAGCAGGGAGAGCTTCCCCTTCTGGTCGCGGGCGGTGAACCCCGGGGTGTCGGTGGGGACGACGAAGCCGCGGATGGACTTGGTGTCCTCGAGGTCCCCGGTCTTGGCCCAGACGATGGCGATGTCGGCGGTGGAGCCGTTGGTGATCCACATCTTGGCCCCGTTGAGCACCCAGCCGTCGTCGGTCTTCTGGGCCCGGGTGAGCATCCCGCCGGGGTTGGAGCCGAAGTCCGGCTCGGTGAGCCCGAAGCACCCGATCACCTCCCCGGCGGCCATGCGGGGGAGGTACTCGCGCTTCTGCTCCTCCGAGCCGAAGGCGTAGATGGGGTACATGCAGAGCGCGCCCTGCACCGAGGCGAAGGAGCGGATCCCGGAATCGCCCCGCTCCAGCTCCTGCATGATGAGGCCGTAAGAGACGTTGTCCAGGCCGGCGCACCCGTACTCCTCCGGGAGGTTGGCGCCGAAGACGCCCAGCTCGGCCATCCCGGGGATCAGCTGCTTGGGGAGGTAGCGGCCGATGTAGGCGTCGTTGATCACCGGCATGAGGTTGTCGTCGACCCACTCGCGCACGGTGTCACGGATCATCCGCTGCTCTTCGGTGAGCAGGGAGTCGATGTCGTAGTAGTCCACGCCCTGGAACTTGGCCATTGAACGGACGGTTGAAGGCTGAAGCGGAAACGGCGAAACGACGAAATCCCGGTAGTATACGGGATTCCGCCGAGGCGCGGCAAGCCGCGGCGCGGTGCGGCTATTCGATGGTGTGCGACCCGTCCGTCTCGCTCTCGGGGGTGTCCGGGCGCGCCTTGCGGGACTCGGAGATGGCCCACCAGAGGAGGATCACCCCCAGCAGCGCGTAGACGGCGGCCACCAGCGTGAAGCCGTTGATGAGCCGGCCGATTCCGAGCCCCAGCGACAGTCCCCCGAGCACCGCGACCGCGACGCTGATCCAGGGGGAACGGAGGAAGTCGCGCATGCTAGCTCCGGGGTGTGCGCATGGCGCGCGCGCGGAACAGGTCGAAGGCGACCCGGCGGGCCACCTTGAAGGCACCGAAGACCAGCAGCGCTCCCACCGCCAGCCAGAAGATCACGAAGTGGGTGGAGGCGAGCGCCCCCGCCCAGGTGGCGACCGCCAGGTAGGCCAGCGCAAACAGCACCGCCACCCCGAGCGCCACCGGAGTGGCCCTCCGCACCACGGCCGCCCGGCACTCCGCGCACAGCCCGCTCCGGTGCTCCCTCCCCTGGGAGACCTCGTGGCCGCACCGGCCACAGGCGGCGCGCGGGGCGTCGGGGCTCACAGGCGGCGGATGATGGCGTCCGTGAAGCTGTCGGTGCTCCCGGTACCGCCCAGGTCGGGGGTGGTGGAGTCGCCCTCGCGGACGGTGGCCTCCAGCGCGGCCTGGATCCGGTCCGCCTGGTCCGTCATCCCCAGGTGGCGGAGCATCATGATGGCGGCCAGCATCAGCGCGGACGGGTTGGCGATCCCTTTCCCCGCGATGTCCGGAGCCGAGCCGTGCACCGCCTCGAAGATGGCGGCGTCCTTGCCGATGTTGGCGCCGGGCGCCAGCCCCAGCCCCCCGACGAGCCCCGCGATCTGGTCGGAGAGGATGTCCCCGAACATGTTCTCGCAGACGATCACGTCGAAGCGGTACGGGTCCATCACCAGCATCATCGCCGTGGCGTCGATGATCCGGTCCTCGAACTCCACGCGCCCCTCGTACTCCTTCGCGATCTCGCGCCCGATGTCGAGGAAGAGCCCCTGCGTGTACTTCAGGATGTTGGCCTTGTGGGCCAGCGTCACCTTCTTCCGCCCGTGGGAGACGGCATACTCGAAGGCGTAGCGGACGATGCGCTCCACCCCGAAGCGGGTGACGATCATCACCGACTCTGCCGCCGCGCGCGGGTCGCTGCCGATGCCGACGTAGTGCTCCACGCCGCTGTAGAGCCCCTCGGTGTTCTCGCGGATCAGGACGAGGTCGATGTCCTCGTAGCGCCCCCCGGGGACGATGGTGCGCGCCGGGCGGACGTTGGAGTACAGGTCGAACTCCTTGCGAAGCGCGACGTTGATGGAGCGGAAGCCGGTCCCCACCGGGGTCGTCAGCGGCCCCTTGAGCGCCACCCGGGTGGCGCGCACCGAATCCAGCGTCTCTTCGGGGATGGGGGTGTTGTGGGCGCTGAGGGCGGCCATCCCGGCCTCGCGGCGGTCCCACTGCAGGGAGACGCCGGCCGCCTCCACCAGGCGGACGGTGGCGTCGGTGATCGACGGTCCGATCCCGTCGCCGGGGATCAGGGTTACGGTCTGGGCCATGAAAGCGTGCTCTGACGTGATGCGTCCCGGCGGACCGGAGGGTCCGGCCGGGAGCGCTGTGGGCAAGGGTCGTTCCAGCGCCGCCGCGCCCTCACGGCTGCGCGCCGGGTGCAGCGATGCGTGCCGCGAGAGCCGCCGCGGCGCTCGCCAGCGCTGGAGTGTCGGCCTCGGGGCGGGGGTCGCCTTCGGCCTCCCCCCACCATACCAGGTCGCCGCTGCGCGCGTCCACCAGCGCGGCGGAGATGCGGACGCGTCCCGGATCCGTCCCGTCCGCCCGCACCCATGCCGCGGCGCGGGGGAGGAGGACCAGGCGCACGTCGGTGAGCGCGGCGTAGCGCCGCAGCTCGCCCGCGAGCGGCTCCACGACGCGGCGCTCCCGGTGGTGCATCATGGGGTCGCCCGGGACCGCGCGCGGGCTCCCCGCGAAGCCGGGGGAGCGCCGCAGCGCCCGCTCCAGCACCTCCGGCGCGATCCAGGTCGCCCGCGGCTCCCGGTCTCCCAGCGCGAACAGGAGCTCCCGCTCCAGCCGGTCCTGCGCCTCTCCCGACAGCCCGTTCACGGCCTGCACGGGGAGGACGAGCACCTTCTGCCCGGCCAGGCGCAGCGCCGGTGCGCTTGCCGCGGGCGGCGGCGTCGGCGCGGGCGCGTCCGGGGCCGCCGCGGGCTTCGGCGCGCAGGCGGCGAGGAGGACGGCAAGTGCGAAGTGCGAGGTGCGAAGTGCGAGGCGGCGCCGGTGGCTTCTCACAGCAGGTGGCCCCCGTCCACCGGGATCACCACGCCGGTGATGTGGCGGGCCAGCTCCGAGCACAGGAACACGACCACGTTCGCCACGTCCTGCGGGTCGCCAAGGCGGCCCAGCACCGCCTGCTCGCGCGCGTCGTCCAGGATCTCCGCGGGGACACCGTTTGTGAGGCGGGTGGTGCGGATGTACCCGGGCGCCACGGCGTTGACGTTGACGTTGCTGCGGCCCAGCTCCAGCGCGGCGGAGCGGGTCAGCCCCAGGATCCCCGCCTTGGAGGCGCAGTAGTTGGCGAGCCCGAACTCGCTGCGGAGGCCGTGCACCGAGGACAGGTTCACGATCTTGCCGTCGCCCTGCTTCCGGAAGTGCGGCGACACCGCGCGGATCATGTTGAAGGTACCGGTCAGGTTGGTGTCCAGCACCGCGCGCCACTTCTCGTCGGTCAGCCGCCAGAGCGCGCCGTCGCGCCCGATCCCGGCGTTGTTCACCAGGATCTGCAGCCCGCCGAAGCGCTCCAGAACCGTTTCCACGAATGCGCCCACCGCCTCGGAGTCGCGCACGTCGCACTCGGCGTGGTGGCACCCCACCTCGAGCTGCGCGATCTCGCGGGCGGTGCGCGCGGCCTCCTCCTCGATCTCGCCGCTCTCGTCGTACGAGAAGTAGTTGAAGGCCACGTGCACCCCGTGCCGCGCCAGCTCCAGCGCGATCGCCCGCCCGATCCCCGTGGCCCCGCCCGTGACGATGGCGACGCGGCCCCGCAACGACGAGCCGTACTTCAGCCCCTGCGGCTGCGTCTCCTCCACCACCTCCTCCAGCAGCATCTCCACCGGGTCGGCGACGACGATGTCCTGCAGCGGCGAGGGCGTAGGCGTGGGCGTTGACGAGGACGCGGCGGGCTCGCCGCCCTCGGTACCAGGGCGCGACGGTCCGGGGGAACGCTGCATGGACGGTGGGGTTCGCGGTGTCTTGCGCGGCCTCGGGGCCGGGCGCAGCCGGAGATTGTACCGCGCGCCAGGGTGCTCGGCAAGCGCGCTCGCGGCGCGCAGCGGGCACAGCCGGGGCCGCCGGAGCCCACTGGGCCGCAAACTCTGCGCCCGCTCCCCCGGACGGGGGAGCGGGCGCGGGAGTGCTCGCCGGCGGACGGCGGGGGCGCTCAGCGGATCCCGCCGTCCTCCGCGTGGTGCTTGATGGTGCGCCCCTCCACCAGGAAGACCACGTCCTCGGCGATGTTGGTCGCCAGGTCGGCGATGCGCTCCAGGTTGCGGCTCACCAGGAACATGGACATGGAGGGGCCGATCCGCCGCGGGTCCTCCATCATGTGCGTGAGCAGGATCCGGAAGAGCGACTCGTGGAGCGCGTCCACCCGGTCGTCGCGCCGGCACACCTCGCGCGCGGCCTGGGCGTCGCCGCGGACGAAGTCGTCCAGCGCGTCCGAGAGCATCTCCCGGGCGAGGCGCGCCATCTCCTCGATCTCCGGGAACTGCGCGAAGGGCCGGCCGGCGAGGTGCGGGACCGCCTCGGCGATGTTCACGGCGTGGTCGCCCACGCGCTCCAGGTCGTTGGAGATCTTCATCGCCATCGTGATCAGGCGGAGGTCCCGGGCCATGGGCTGCTGCAGCGCCAGCAGGTGGATGCAGGCGTCGTCCACCTCCACTTCCAGCGCGTCCAGCTCCCGGTCGGCCAGGACCACGGACTGCGCCTTGGCCTCGTCGCGCTCCTGGAGCGCCTCCACCGCGGTGCGGACGAGCTCCTCGGCCAGGTGCGACATCTCTAGGAGCCGGCCCTTGAGCTGGGCCAGCTCCTCGTGGAAGTGGCGGACCCCGGTGAGCGGGCTCATCCGAACCTCCCGGTGATGTACGCCTCGGTCCGGTCCTCGCGGGGGTTGGTGAAGATCACGTCCGTCTTCCCGACCTCCACCAGCTCGCCCATGTAGAAGAACGCGGTGAAGTCGGAAACCCGCGCCGCCTGCTGCATGTTGTGGGTCACGATGACGATGGTGTAGTCGCGCTTCAGCTCGTAGATCAGCTCCTCGATCTTCTGCGTGGCGATGGGGTCCAGGGCGCTCGCCGGCTCGTCCATGAGGAGGACGTCCGGCTGCACCGCCAGCGCCCGCGCGATGCAGAGGCGCTGCTGCTGCCCGCCCGAGAGGCCGAGCGCGCTCCGGTCCAGGCGGTCCTTGACCTCGTCCCAGATGGCCGCCTGCTGGAGCGAGCGCTCCACGAGCTCGTCCAGCTCGCGGCGCCCCCGGGCGAGGCCGTTGACGCGGGCCCCGTAGGCCACGTTGTCGTAGATGGACTTGGGAAACGGGTTGGACTTCTGGAAGACCATCCCCACCCGCTTCCGCAGCTGCACCACGTCCACGCCCGGGTCGTACACCGACGCGCCGTGGATGAGGATGTCGCCGTCGTGCCGGGTCCCGGCGATCAGGTCGTTCATGCGGTTGATGGAGCGCAGGAAGGTGGACTTCCCGCACCCGGAGGGGCCGATGAGCGCGGTGACCTTCCGCTCGGGGACCGTGAGCGTGATGTCGTTCAGCGCCCGGGTCCCGCCGTACCAGAACGAGAAGTCGCGGGCCTCGACCGCGGGCGCCACGTCGGCCGCCTCGGGCCGCCGCGCGTGCGGGCGCTCCGCCGCGGGCGCGGGAGTGTGCGACTGGGCCATGGAGTGCGCCTTGATGGACGTTTCGGTCATGCTATCGGTCCTTGTAGGGACTGCGGATCAGGAACCGGGCGGTGATGCTCACGGCGAGCACCAGGCCGATCAGCACCAGTGCCGCGGCCCAGGCGAGCCGGTGCCACTCCTCGAAGGGCGAGGTGGCGTAGAGGAAGATCTGCACCGGGAGCGCGGCGATCTGCTCGCCGAGGCTCCAGCTCCAGTACGGGTTCACGAAGGCGGTGAAGAGGAGCGGCGCCGTTTCCCCGGCGATGCGGGCCAGCGACACCAGGATCCCGGTGAGAATCCCGCTCCGCGCCGCCGGGAGCACGATCCCCAGGGTCGTGCGCCAGCGGGTGAAGCCCAGCGCGAGCCCGCCCTCCCGCAGCTCGCGCGGGACGAGGCGCACCATCTCCTCGGTGGTGCGCGTCACCATGGGGAGGAGCATGATGGCGAGCGCCACCCCGCCCGCGAGGGCGCTGAACCCTCCCATGGTGACCACGATCCAGGCCCACACGAAGATCCCCACCACGATGGAGGGGATGCCGTTCATCACGTCGGTGAGGAAGCGGATCCCGTTCGCCAGGCGGCTCCCCTCGGACTCGGCCAAAAAGAGACCGGCGCCGACCGCCACCGGGAGCCCCAGCGCGGCGGCCACGCCCACCAGGATCACGGTCCCCAGAATGGCGTTCCCCATCCCCCCGCCCTCCTGCCCCACCGGGGCAGGGCGCTGGGTGAAGAAGTCCAGGTTGATGGACGACAGCCCCGCCGTGAGCAGGTGGAAGAGGATCAGCAGCAGCGGCACCACCGTCAGGAACGCCGCCACCCCGGTGAGGGCGAGCATCACCAGGTTGGTGCTCCGCCGGCGCCGGTCGCGCCAGGTGAGCGTGGCCGGCGCGCTCACCGCC
Source organism: Longimicrobiaceae bacterium (assembly GCA_035936415.1). NCBI lineage: Bacteria > Pseudomonadati > Gemmatimonadota > Longimicrobiia > Longimicrobiales > Longimicrobiaceae > Longimicrobiaceae bacterium. The sequence goes on along the minus strand of DASYWD010000053.1, from coordinate 37,960 downwards.
CCCCCCTGCGCGCCACGCGCCACACCAGGAGGCGCGCGAAGGTGTTCACCACGATGGTGATGCCGAACAGGATCAGCGCGATCTCCATGAGCGCGGCCAGGTACAGGTCGCTGGACGCCTCCGCGAACTCGTTCGCCAGCACGCTCGCCATGGTGTAGCCGGGCGCGAAGAGCGAGGCGGAGATCTCCGGGCGGTTGCCGATCACCATGGTCACGGCCATGGTCTCGCCCAGGGCGCGGCCCAGCCCCAGGATCACCGCGCCGATGATCCCCGGCGTGGCGTAGGGGAGCACCACCTGCCAGGTCATCTCCCAGCGGGTGGCGCCCAGGGCCAGCGCGCCCTCGCGCTGCACCCGCGGCACGGCCGCGAGCACCTCGCGCGACACCGCGGAGATGAAGGGGACGATCATAATGGCCAGGATCACCCCGGCGGAGAGGACGCTCACCCCGTAGGCCGGCCCGCGGAAGAGCGGGATGGTGTCGCCCAAGGCGCGGGCGAGCGGCTCCTGTACGTTGAAGCGGAGCCAGGGGACCAGCACGAAGATCCCCCACAGGCCGTACACCACGCTGGGGATGGCCGCCAGCAGCTCGGTGCCGAAGGCGATGGGCGTGGCGAGCCAGCGCGGCGCCAGCTCCGTGAGGAAGATGGCGAGCCCCACCGCCAGCGGCACCGCGATCAGCACCGCCAGGAGCGAGGAAGCGAGCGTCCCGAAGATGAACGGGAGCGCGCCGAACTCCCCCGCCACCGGGTTCCACTCGCTGCTGGCGAGGAAGCTCCAGCCGAAGGCGCGGATCGCCGGCCAGGCCGAGGCCCCCACCCGGAAGAGGAGGAAGCCCAGAAGCAGGGGGATGGCGAGCCCCATTGCCAGGAGAACGCCGCCGTACACGCGGTCGGCGACGTTCCCCCGGCCGCTGCCGGCGAAGGCGAGCGGGAAGTGCTGCGGAGGAGGCCCGGCGACGACGCCGATCTCCTCCGGAACTGGCTGCATTGCCACGTCAGCTCGCCGCGCCGACGGGCTGGCGGTCGGGGCCGCAGGTCACGGTCCCCAGCTTCTGCAGCACCCGGTCGCGGACCGGCTCGGGGAGCGGCGCGTAGTGGAGCTTGCGGGCCGCGTCGCCGCCCTCGGTCAGGCTCCAGCGGACCACGTTCGCCAGCGCGTTGGCCCTGGCGCAGTCCTCCATGTGCGGCGGGACCAGGAGGTAGGTCCAGGAGGCGATGGGGTACGCCTGCGCCCCCTCCGGGTTCACGATGGAGACGCGGAAGTCGGACTCCGGCCCGAGCTTCTGCGCCAGCCCGTCGGCCGCGGCGGTGGTCGCCTCCACGGAGGGCTGCACGAACTGCCCGGCCCGGTTCTGCACGGCGGCGGTCTGGAGGTCGGCCTGGCGCGCGTACGCCAGCTCCACGTAGCCGATGGCGCCCTCGGTCTGCTTCACCTGCCCGGCCACGCCCTCGTTCCCCTTGGCGCCCAGACCGGTGGGCCACTGCACGGACTTCCCGGTCCCCACCTGCTGCTTCCACGCGGGGCTCACCGCCGAGAGGTAGTCGGTGAACACGTAGGTGGTGCCGCTCCCGTCGGTGCGGTACACCACCAGGATGTCACGCGCGGGGAGGCTAACGCCCGGGTTGAGCTGCGCGATCCGCGGGTCGTTCCACTTCTTGACCTGCCCGCGGAAGATGTCCGCCAGCACCTCGCCGCTCAGGTTGATGGGCTGCTGGACGCCGGGGAGGTTGTACGCCACCGTCACCGCGCCGAGAACGGTGGGGATGTGCAGCATCCCGGGGGCCTTGGCGAGCTCCTCCTCGTTCATAGGCGCGTCGGAGGCGCCGAAGTCCACCGTCCCCTCGGTCACCTGGCGGATCCCGCCGCCCGAGCCGATGGAGCCGTAGGTGATGCGCACCGGGTTCTCGCGCCCGTACGTGTCGAACCAGGCGGAGTAGATGGGATAGGGGAAGGTGGCGCCCGCGCCGGTGAGGGCGACCGTGCCTGCGGGCGCGTCGGCGCCCTTCGCCATCGCGCCGGGGGTGGCCCCGCCCTCGCTGCCGCCGCACGCCGCCAGTCCGGAGAACAGGACCAGGGTCAGAGCTCCAGTCCAGAATCGTTTCATCGTTCGGATGTCCCGTGTGAGGGAGTCGTGGATCGAGAACACCGGAACGTAGAGGCGCCGTGTCACGGTCCCGTAACACGGCGCCCGCCGCATCGTAACTCTTGCGCCCCCTCCGGCCGCCTCAGAACGCGACCTGGAACTGGGCCTTGAAGCTCCCGACCGCGTCTCCCTGCTCCGGCATCCAGACGTCGTAGTTGAGCATGATCCGGTTCAGCGGCCCGAAGTACAGGTTGATCCCGGGCGTGAGCAGCGTCCCGCCCCGCGGCACGGTCAGCCCGGGGGGCGCGTCCACGTCGCCGTAGCTGACGCGGAAGAGCGGCTCAAGGTGCGTGAGGCTCGGACCGAACGCCCGCGTCCGGTACGCGAGCCACGCCTGCGCGCCGGTGAAGTCGATGTCCGCCCGGGGGTTGACGTCGCCGAAGGCGGCCTCTCCCACCAGGTGCAGCCCGGGGCCGTACGTCCCGTACTCGACGTCCACCGCCCAGGCCTGGCCCGCCGCCAGCTCGCGGCCGTCGGTGGGAGCGACCACGAGGAAGTCGCGCCGGCTCCAGGAGAGCCCCGTCCGGAGCCGCTCCGCGGGGCGGACCGCCGCGCGGGCGGCGAGCTGGTAGCTGTCCAGTTCCGGCACCGCGGCGCGCGCCGGGCCGTTGAAGACGCCGAGCGCGTACGAGAGGCCCAGCGGGGCCCCCGCGGGCGCGCCGAGAAGCTGCAGCCCCACGTCGCGGTCCGCGTAGCCGAGGTCGGTGACCAGGTTGTGCTCGTCAAGCGCGTTGCGGACCCCGCGGATCCGCACCCCCCGCTCCACGGGGATGATGCGGGTGGAGCTGGTGGGCTGGATGATGCCGAAGGGGCGGTTCGCCTGCCCGGCGAGCAGTTGCAGCGCCGGGTGGAAGCCGAAGAGGACGTACGCGTCGCGCAGGCTCACCCGGCTCCCGGCGAACTCCGGCTGGATCTTGGCGCTCACCACCTCGTTGACCCGGACGTTCGCCTCCAGGCGCACGCGGCGCAGCGCGAGCTCGGCGGTGGGCACGGAGTCGACGGTGGTCGTGTTGAGCTGCGTCTGGACCCGCCCCCCGATGGAGACCTCCAGCGCGCTGGCCCTGAAGACGGTGGAGGGCGCCTGCTGCGCCGCGGCGGCGCCGGCCGCAAGGAGGAGGACGGCGGCCAGGGACGGCGCGCGGACGCGGGACGTGCACGAAGCCATGCTGCGACGGGGTACAGGTGAGAGAACGAACCGCCGCCCGGGAGGTGCTCCGGGCGGCGGAACTTTACAGGAGGCTCGCCCCGGCATCAACGAGGTGGCCGGACGCGTGACCTACTCGTTACAGGCCGGCAGGGTGAAGCGGATCGTGGTCCCCCGCCCCAGCTCGCTCTCGGCTTCCACCGTCCCGCCGTGGCTCTCCACCAGGTGCCGGACGATGGCGAGCCCCAGCCCCGTCCCCCCTTCGGCGCGGGAGCGGGCGTCGTCCACCCGGTAGAAGCGCTCGAAGATGCGCGGCAGGTGCACCGCCGGGATCCCGCTCCCGGTGTCGGCCACCTCCAGCTGGACCCATCGCCGCCCGGGAGGGCCCGGACGCTCCGGCGCGGGTCGGGCGGAGACCGTGACCCTGCCGCCGGGGGGGGTGTGGCGTAGGGAGTTGTGGAAGAGGTTGGTGAGGACCTGGTGGAGTGCGGAGGGGTCGGCGTGGACGTGGTCGCACCCGGGTGCGACCTCGATCCCCAGGGCCACCCCCTTGGCGTGGGCCTTCTCCTCCAGGACGGCCCAGGCCTCCTCCACCGCCTCGGCCACCGCGACGTCCTCCGGCTGGGCGAGCCACCCGCCCGACTCGATGCGCGACAGGTCGAGCAGGTCGTCCACCAGCCGCTGCAGGCGGTCGGCGTTGGCCCGCACCACCTCCGCGAACCGGCGCCGCAGCTCCGGGGGGAGGTTCTCGTCCAGGAGCGTCTCGCTGTAGCCGCGGATGGCGGTGAGCGGGGTCTTCAGCTCGTGCGAGGCGTTGGCGACGAAATCGCGCCGCACGTCCTCCAGCCGGCGCAGCTCCGAGACCTCCAGGAACACCAGCACCGCGCCGCCGTCGGCGAGCGGCTGGGCCGTGGCGAGGAGGTGCCGGCCGTCGTGGGCGAGCTCGGTGGCGGAGACCGCCTCCCCGGCGCGCGCCCGCTCCACCAGCTTGAGGAAGGCGGGGCGCCGCGCCACCTCGTGCGGCACCAGCCCGTGGAACTCCTCGCGCAGCCCGAAGATGTGGCGCGCGGCCAGGTTGGCGCGGCGCACCCGGCCGTCCGGCCCCAGCGCCAGCACGCCCTCGGCCATGGACTCGATCAGCGCGTGCATCTCGGCGCGCTCGCCCTCGAGCTGCCCCATGCGCCGCTGCAGCTCCGCGGCGAGCGTGTCCAGGACCTGCGCCAGCTCGCCCAGCTCGTCGCGGTGGCGGACGTGCACCCGGCGGGACAGGTCGCCGCGGGCCAGGTCGCGCGCGACCGCGGCCACCTGGCGCAGCGGGCGGGTGACCGCGACGCTCAGGGCGTAGGACAGGATCCCGGCGACCACCATCGCCAGCGCGCCGGCGGCCAGGACGCCGCGCTGCACCCGCTGCACCGTGGCATTCACGTCCGCCAGCGCAACGGCCAGGCGGACGACCTCGCCGCGGGCGCCGGGGGCGGCGAGGTAGAGCTGCTCCACCCCCACGGAGCTGCTGCGGCGCACCGACCGTCCCAGGCGGCCGCGGAGCGCGGCACGGACCTCGGGGCGGTCGGCGTGGTTCTCCAGCAGGGGGATGGCCGATTCCGCCACCTCGGAGTCGCCCACCACGGTTCCGTCGCGGGCGATCAGGGTGACGCGCCGGCCGCTGAGCGCCCCCAGCCGGTCCGCGAGGCGGTCCGGGGGGACGCCGACGCCCTGGCGGTGGAGCTCAAGGGCGAGCGAGAGCTCGCGGCGGAGGTCGTTCGCCACGATCTCGGTGAGGCGGGGCCGGAGCGTGAACCCCACGCCGGCCGTGAGCGCAGCGACCGTGGCGGCGATCAGGGCCAGGTAGCTGAGGAAGAGCTTGAGGTTGACGCCCAGGCGCGCCGGCCGGCTCACGCGCGGACCGGCGGCGGTTCGGTGCGGAAGCGGTACCCGAAGCCGCGCACCGTCTCGATCCAGTCCGCCTCCCCGCCCAGCTTGTTGCGCAGCCGCTGGACGTGCATGTCCACCGTGCGCGTGGCGATGTTGGCCGTGACGCCCCAGGCCGCCTCCAGGAGCTGGCGCCGGCTCTGCACCCGCCCGCGCCGCTCCATCAGGGTGAGGAGGAGCTTGTACTCGGTGGGGGTGAGGTCCAGGGGGCGTCCGTCCACCTCGGCGCGCGCGGCGCCGGTGTCCACGGTGAAGGCGGCCACGCGCACCACCTTGCCGCCCGCGGCGGGGGGCGCCTGCCGGACGCGCCGCAGCACCGCGCCCACCCGCAGCACCAGCTCCTGCGGGGAGAAGGGCTTGGCGAGGTAGTCGTCCGCGCCGAGCCTGAGCCCCTCGATCCGGTCCTGCTCCTCGCGGCGCGCGGTGAGGAGGATCACCGGGACGTCCTGCGTCTCGCCGCGGCGGCGGAGCTCGCCGAGCACGTCCAGCCCGGACATCCCGGGGAGCATCAGGTCGAGGACGATGAGGTCCGGGCGCTCGGTCTCGACGGCGCGGATCGCCTCCACCCCGTCGGCGGCGGTCCGGACCCGGTACGACTCGCGCGCGAGGTGGTAGGCGACCAGCGCGGAGATGTCCGGCTCGTCGTCCACGACCAGGATGTGTGCGCTCATGGATCCATGGCGGGTGGTGGCCCGGGCGCCCCGCAACGGGCGCGGAGCGTTCGGGCTCTCTGCATGCGAGCATTCACGTTACCCGCGGCGGACCCGGGTCGCAATGCGCTCCGCGGGCCATGCGAGCACGGTACCGAACCGATACGACTCCGTTACAGGCGGGGGTGCCGCCCAACGTTTCCGGCGGGCCGCGTGTATGGTTGGGGACCTCTCCTCCTTCACCCGTGACCGCGACCGATGCCGCTCCGCCTTCTGCCGCTGCTGCTCGCCCTCCTCCTCGCCCCCGCCACGCTGCTGGCGCAGGTGGGGGTCACGACGGACATCCTCCGCGGCCGGGTCACCGGCCCCGACGGCGCCCCGGTGGACCAGGCGCGGGTGGAGGCCACCTCCGCCGAGACGGGGATCACCCGCACGACCACCACCAACGAGCAGGGCGTCTACACGCTCGCCTTCCCGGACGGCGGGGGGCGCTACCAAATCCGCGTGTCGCGCGCCGGCTTCGGCGAGGCCGTGGCCGTGCTGGCGCGCGAGGCGGACGAGGACGTGCTGGTGGCAAACCTCCGCCTGGGCGAGGCGCCGGTGGCGCTGGAGGGGATCGAGGTGCGCGGCCAGCGGGCGCCTCCCCCGGGGCGCGGGGAAACCGCGGCGCAGGAGCGCGTCATCTCCGGCGAGGTGGCGAGCCGCCTCCCACTGGAGAACACGGACGCGGCCTCGCTGGCGGTGCTCGCCCCCGGCGTGGTGGCGGTCACGCAGGGCGACTCGCTGGACCAGCGGGGCGCCTTCTCCGTGGCGGGGCAGCGCGCCTCGCTGAACCAGGTCACGCTGGACGGCGCCTCCTTCGCCTCGGCGCTCACCGGCGGCCAGGCCGGCGGCGGCTCCCCGCTGGGGATCCCGCAGGAGGGGACGCGCGCCACGCAGGTGGTCACCACCACGTTCGACGTGTCGCGAGGGCAGTTCGCGGGTGGGCAGGTGGCGATCACCACCCGCGGCGGGACCAACCAGCCCGGCGGCACCTTCACCTACCAGCTCCGCGACCCGCTGCTGGCGGGGAACGCGGGAGTCTCGCCGCTCACCGGCTCCTTCACCCAGAACCGCTTCAGCGGCGGCTACGGCGGGCCCATCGTCCGGAACCGCCTCTTCTACTTCGTCTCCGGCGCGGTGCAGCGCCGCAGCGACGACCTCTTCGCGCTCACCCCCTCGGACCCCGCGGTGCTGGAGACGCTGGGGGTGAGCCGCGACTCGGTGGCGCGCTTCCTCTCCATCCTGGGGGCGGAGTACGGGGTCGCCACCGACGGGCAGACGGGCGCCTACCGCCGCGTGGGCGACGCGCTCTCGCTCCTGGGCCGCGTGGACTGGACCCTCTCGGAGCGGCACTCGCTGATGGTGCGCGGGAACCTCAGCTCCTACACCCAGGACAGCACCCGCATCGGCTTCCTGGAGCTGAAGCAGGGCGGCGGCGAGGTGGGCTCCGGCGGCGGCGGCGGCATGGCGACGCTGACCTCGCGCTTCGGCGGCGGGTGGATCAACGAGCTGCGCGCCTCGATCAACGAGGACCGCCGCGACCTGACCTCCTTCGCGGAGGTGCCGGAGGGGCGGGTGCGGGTCACCTCGCTCCTCCCGGACGGGACGCGGGGGGTGTCGCAGCTTTCCTTCGGCGGCGACCGCTCGCTCCCCACCACCACGCGCGAGCGGACGGTGGAGGTGAGCGACGAGCTGTCGCTCCTGTTCCGCGACACGCACCGGATCAAGGCGGGGGCGCTGGTGAACTTCACCGACTTCCGGCAGCGGATCGGGAGCAACGTGCTGGGCGCCTTCACCTTCAACTCGCTGGACGACTTCGCGGCGGGGCGGCCGGCGTCGTTCACCCGCTCGCTCGCGGAGCGGGAGACGGAGGGCGGCGGCCTGAACGCCGCGCTCTACCTGGGCGACACCTGGCGCCCCAGCCGGGCGCTGCAGCTCACCTACGGGGTGCGGCTGGAGGGCTCGCGCTTCGCCGGAGAGCCGGAGCACAACCCGGAGGTGGAGGCGCTCTTCGGCCGGCGCACGGACCGGATCCCCACGGAGGTGCACGTGAGCCCCCGCGCGGGGTTCTCGCTGCGCCTGAACGAGCAGGGGGCGCCGCTCCGGATCGTCCGCGGCGGGATCGGGGAGTTCCGTGGGCGGGCGCCCTTCGCGCTGTACGCAGGGGCGCTGGACCAGACGGGCCTTTCGGCCGGGGCGTCGCAGCTGGTGTGCATCGGGGCCGCGGTCCCGGCGCCGGACTGGCCGGCGTACCTGGAGGACCCGTCGCGCATCCCCACCACCTGCGCGGACGGGGGTACGGGCGCTCCGCGCGACTCGGGCCGCCGACCCACGGTGACGCTCTTCGAGGACGGCTTCGGGGCGCCGCGCTCCTGGCGGGGCTCGCTGGGCTTTTCGGCGCAGCTCCGCCCCGGCCTCAATGCCTCGGCGGACGCCAGCTGGGTGCGCGGCGTCAACCTGTTCGGCGTGCGCGACCTGAACCTGGCGAGGACGCCGGCATTCACCCTGGCGGCTGAGGGCGGCCGTCCCGTATACGCTTCCCCCGCGGCGATCGCCCCCGCGACCGGGGAGGTGTCGTTCCTGGGGTCGCGGGTGCACCCGGAGTTCGGGCACGTGTTCGCGCTGGACTCGGAGCTGGCCTCCCGGACGTCGCAGCTCACGCTGGCGCTGAACGGGCTCCTCCCGCCGCGGGTGTTCTTCCAGGGCTCGTACACGCTGATGCGGGCGCGCGACCAGTCGTCCTTCTCCTGCTGCACCGCGCAGCAGGGCTTCGCCAGCGCGCCCACGGGGGGCGACCCGAACCGTCCGGACTGGGGCACCAGCGACTACGAGCGCCGCCACTCCTTCACCCTGCAGGCGGGGATGCCGGTGCGCCCCTGGCTGGAGGTGACGCTGATCGGGCGGACGGCCTCGGGCACGCCCTTCACCCCCATGGTCGGCGGCGACGTGAACGGCGACGGGGCCCGCAACGACGCGGCCTTCGTCTTCGCCCCCGCCACCGCACCGGACACGGCGCTCGCCGACGGGATGGCGCGCCTGCTGGCGAGCGTCCCCGGATCGGTGCGGGAGTGCCTGGAGGAGCAGGCGGGGAGCGTGGCGGGCCGCAACTCCTGCCGCGGCCCCTGGACGCGGTCGCTGGACCTGCGGACCACCCTCCGCCCCAATCTCCCCCGGATCGGGCGGCGCCTCTCGGTGTCGCTGGACGCCAGCAACGTCCCTGCGGGGCTGGACCTCCTCGTGAACGGTCAGGGGAACCTGCGTGGCTGGGGCGACGCCGGGCGCGGCCGGGTGGACGAGACGCTCCTCTACCCGCGCGGGTTCGACCCCGCGGCGCAGCGCTTCCGCTACGAGGTCAACGAGCGCTTCGGCCAGCAGCGGGAGCGCCGCTTCGCGGTGGGCTCGCCCTTCGCGGTGCAGCTCTCCGGGCGGCTGACGGTGGGGCGGAACCCCGGCGGCGGCGGGCTGGCGGGGCTCGGGTTCGGCGGGGGCGGCGGCGGTGGGGGTGGGCGCTTCGGCGGAGGGGGCGGCGGTGGCGGGTTCCGCGGGGAGCGGGGCGAGGGCCCCGGCCGCGGGATCGACGCGGATGCCATCCTGGCGCGGGTGCTCCCCAACCCGCTCCCGGTGATCCTCTCGCTCCGCGACTCGCTGGGGCTCAGCGACGAGCAGGCCGCGCGGATCGCGGAGATCTCGGACTCGCTCCGGGTGCGCAACCAGCCCATTGAGCGCGCGGTGCGCGACGCGGTGCAGACGGCCGCCACGGGGAACGAGCCGGGCGCGATCTTCCAGCGCATCGGGCCGCAGCTCAACACGGGCCGGCAGAACGTGCGGGACGCGCTGGAGGAGGTGCGGAAGACGCTGACGCCGGAGCAATGGCGGAAGGTTCCGGCGGCGCTGCGGAACCCGTTCCAGGGCGGGTTCGGGGGCGGGCGCGGCGGGGGGTAAGGACCTCCGCTCATACCGAATCCGGGTACACGGGAGGGGGTGATCGGGTGCCTCCCCCCGCCGATCACGCGCGCTTGATCCGGACTCGGTATCGCCTACGGCGGAGGCGCGCGCCGCCGACGAGCGCGCCTTCGACCGGAGGGCTCGGAGGCCCGAGCTGACCGATTGCGCGCACGAACTTTGCAATGCAAAGTACTTCGTGCCGCGGGCGCAGGTCCGGAGGGTTGACTGCCCAAAGCTGCAACAGATCGCGCTGCAAGGGAGCGTACCCCGCCGAAGGTGCGATGACGAACCGAAGATCAGCGACACCTCCGACCAACGACCACGGGGCATCGACCGATCATGAACCAGCACATCCGCAACGTCTCGAAGACCTACCCGCCATGAAGCTCCGGGAGATCTTCCGCTTCGAGCTCACCTGCCAGGCACGCCGTCTCTCGACCTGGCTTCCGTTCGCGGCCCTGGCCGTGGTCGCGCTCCTGTTCGTACGGGGGAACTTCCTTTACGCCGACTTCTTTATCAACTCGCCATTCGTCATCGCGTCCACCACTGTTTTCTGCAGCCTGTTCTGGCTCGTGGTGGCTGCAGGGGTCACGGGCGAGGTGGCCGCGCGCGACGTGGAGACAGGGATGCATCCCCTCACCTACACCGCCCCCGTCAGCAAGGCCAAGTACCTGGGAGGGCGGTTCCTCGCCGCCTTCGCCCTCCATGCGCTGATCCTGCTCGCCGTGCCGGTGGGCGTGATGCTCGCCGTCTACTCGCCCGGCGTGGATACCGGGGTGATCGGCCCGTTTCGGCCGGCCGCCTACCTCACGGCCTACGGCTTCCTCGCGCTGCCCAACGCCTTCATCGGCACGTCGATCCAGTTCGCGTTCGCGGCGCTGGGCCGCCGGGCCGTCGCGAGCTACCTGGGCGGTGTGCTCCTGTTGCTCGTGGCCTACGGCGGGTTCTTCGCCGTGATCGGCTTTCTGCAGCGAGAGGATCTGGAGGCGCTGTTCGACGTCTTCGGCAACCGGTTCCTCACGGACGACCTGATGCTGGGATGGACGCCGATCGAGAAGAACACGCGTCTGGTCGCGCTGCACGGCGTGCCGCTCCGGAGCCGCCTGCTGTGGCTCGGCATCGGCCTGGGGACGCTCGCGTTCACCTACGTCCGCTTTCGCTTCGAGCACCTGACGGCGAGCCCCTGGTGGAGCCGCCTCGCGCGGCGGCGGGATGCGCACGCCCCCTCACCCCCGGGCAGCGACGTCGCGAGGAGCGCGATCTCCGTTCCGCAGGTCCGGGGGACGTTCGGCCCGGCGCTCTACGCGCGCCAGACGCTCGCCATCGCCTGGGACTCGTTCCGGGTGATCGCGAAGAGCCGGGGCGGTCTCGTCCTTCTGGCCGCCATCGCGGCCGCCGCGGTCGTGGTCCTGCCCGAGGCCATGGAGTACATGGGCACGCCGCTGCTGCCCCGGACCGAGTTCGTCCTCACCTTCCTGACGGCCCGCCTCACGAATCCCATGACCCCGTGGGTGATCATCCCGCTGCTCACCGCCTTCTACGCCGGCGAGCTGGTCTGGCGGGAACGCGAAGCCGGTCTCAGCGAGATCACCGACGTGGCGCCGGTGCCGGAATGGGTCCTCGTCCTGGGCAAGTTCCTGGGGCTCGGCCTCGTCCTGGTCGTGTGGATGGCTCTGCTCACGCTGGTGGGGGTGCTCGTCCAGCTGCGCCTGGGGTATCACGAGTTCGAGATCGGCCTCTATCTGCAGGTGCTGTTCGGGCTCCAGCTTCCCGAGTACCTCCTCTTCGCCCTGCTCGCCCTGGTGGTGCAGGGGTCGGTGAGCCAGAAGTACGTCGGCCTCGTGGCGGCCCTCCTCGCCTACGCATCCATCCTCTTTGCGGCCAGGCTCGGGATCGAGCACAGGCTGCTCGTCTACGGGTCCGCTCCGGGCTGGTTCTACACGGACATGCGCGGGTTCGGCCCGTCGCTCGGGCCGTGGCGGTGGTTCATGCTCTACTGGGCCGCGTGGGCGCTGCTGCTCGCGGTGGTCGCGAGGCTGCTCTGGGTCCGGGGCATGGAGAGGGGCCTGCGGGTGCGGCTCCGGCTGGCGCGCGGCCGGTTCACGCGCCCGACGGCCCGGGCCGCGGCGGCGGCGGCGGGGCTCGTCCTCACGCTGGGCGGGTTCATCTTCTACAACACCAACGTGCTGAACGAGTACCGCACCGCCTCGCAGGTGAGGGAGCGGCGCGCCGAGTACGAGCGGCGCTACGCTCGGTATGCGGACGTCCCGCAGCCTCGGCTGGCCGCGGCCAACCTGCACGTCGAGATCCACCCCGATCAGCGAAAGGCCGACATTCGCGGCACGTATCGACTCGTGAACCGCGGGGCGATGCCGATCGACTCCATCCATCTGGCCACTGCTCCCGGTGTCGAGACGGGAGCGGTCGCCTTCGATCGCCCGGCGGCTCGCGTGCTCGCGGACGAGGAGCTCGGCCATGGGATCTACGCCCTGGAAACGCCGCTCCAGCCAGGCGACTCGTTGCGGCTCCACTTCGAGGTGCGTTTCGCACCACGGGGGTTCCGTAGCAGCGGAATCGATGCCTCGGTGGTCGCGAACGGCACCTACTTCACGAACCACGACTGGCTGCCCGCCATCGGCTACCAGCCACGTCGCGAACTGAGGAACGCCGGGGATTGGCGGGCGCACGGGCTCGCTCCGCGCCGCCAGGTCCCCACTCCCGCCGACGCGGAAGCGGTCCAGGACGTCACCGGCGAGGCGGGGACGTCCGGCGCCGAGCGCATCGCCTTCGAAGCGGTGGTGGGAACGGAAGGGGACCAGACCGCCGTCGCGCCGGGGACGCTGCGCCGCACGTGGACGGAAGGCGGGCGCCGCTACTTCCACTTTGCGACGGACGCCCCGATCGGGAACGAGTACGCCTTCTTCTCCGCCCGCTACGCGGTGCACGAGGAACGGTGGACCCCTCCCGCAGGCTCCGGGCAGCCCGTCGCGATCCAGGTCTACCATCACCCGCAGCACGCCGCGAACCTGGACCGCATGCTCCTCAGCGTACGCGCGTCGCTGGACTCCTACACGCGTGCGTTCGGTCCGTACCCCCACGGCCATGTCATCCGGCTCGTCGAGAAGCCCGGTCCTGGAATGGGAGCGCATGCCGAGGCGGCCACGATCGACTACGCGGAAGGGTTCACCCGCCTCGATCCAGCGGACGACCCGCGGGGCCTGGACCTCCCGTTCGCGGTCATGGCGCACGAGATGGCGCACCAGTGGGGAGTCCCGTACGCCTTCGCCGAGGGAGCCCCGCTGCTGTCCGAAAGCTTCGCGTGGTACGCCGCGATGGGGGTCGTGGAAGAAACCTACGGGCGTGAACACCTGCAGCGGCTCCGGCGGTTCTTCCGGCAGCCGTCTCCCATCCCGCCCATCCGTCAGACCGTCCCGCTGCTCCGGGCCATGGACCCGTACGCGGCCTACCGCAGGGGCCCCGCCGCGCTGTTCGCGATGAGCGAGTACATGGGCGAGGAGCGGGTGAACCTGGCGTTCCGGCGCCTGATCGAGAAGCATCGTTCGGGAGCGCCGCCCCTGGCGACCTCCCTCGATCTCTACCGGGAGCTCCAGGCGGTCACGCCGGACTCGCTCCGGCACCTGCTGCACGACCTCTTCGCGGCGAACACTGTTTGGGACCTCCGGACGGAGCGGGCCACGGCGAGGCAGACCGCGGCGGGGAGCTGGCTGGTGACGCTCCGCGTGCGGGCGCGCAAGGTGACCGTCGACCCCGCGGGCGTGGAGACGGAGGTGCCGATGAACGAATGGGTGCAGGTCGGGGTCTTCGCCCCGACGCAGCAGGGGGCGGAGTTCGGCGAGACGCTCTACCTGCGGAAGCATCGCATCCGCTCGGGCGAGCAGACGATCACGGTGACGGTGCCGCGCAAGCCCTCCGACGCCGGCATCGATCCCTATCACCTGCTGATCGAGCTGGAGAGGTTCGACAACGTCGAGGAGGTGGAGGTCGAGCGCTGAGGGCGCATCCACGCGCATGGGCGGACGGCGCTCGAAAACGAAGCGGCGGGTCCATTCACCGGGCCCGCCGCTCCGCGCATCCGCAGATCCCCCCTGCTGGGATCGCTGCACCTCCACAGTGCATTCGTCAGGCGGGCCTACGCGCGTCCGAGCCGACCCACTCCCGTTTCAAAGGACTGTCTGGCATGCACAACGGCTGCGATGGTCACGAGGCCCGCCTCTATTCGGTAGATCAGCCGGTAGCTGTAGACGAGCTTTTCTCGGATGGACTCGTCCTCGAACTCGGGCACGGAGCGACCCGAGCGGGGGAACTCGCGAAGCGAGCGGGCAGTATCGCGGAACTTGCGAACGACAGCCGCCGCATACTGCGCCGAATCGCGGGCGATGTACTCTGCGATCGCCTCGACGTCCTCCAGCGCGGCCGGGGACCAGACTACTCGGTGAGCCACTTGCCCAGACGGGCCTCGGCCTCCTCCTGCTCGATTGCCCCCTCGGCGTCGGCGCGTGCCAGGCCACGCCGAACCTTCTCCAGAACATAGAGGTGGTATTGGATGTCCTCCAGCGAGCAATCCTCCGGCAGCCGTCGCAAGAGCGATGAGACCTCGTCCTTTACCGAGACCATGCGCGAGCCTCCTCCGAGTCGGGTCCACGAAGCACGTTGCTGTGTTCGAATGTAGCGGCTAGGGTATCCTCGCGCGACAGACACGAGCTGAACCTGTGCGCGCCTCGACCCAGCTCACACGCCGCGCTCCACCACCTGTCTCGCCCCGATCCCCAGGTACTCGCGGCGGAACGCCCAGTCGCGCTCCGCCGCCTCCGGCGTTCCGAGCAGCCGGGTGGTCCCCGCCGTGATCCAGGTGACACGGTCCGCAACAGCGAGGACGTACCGGACCTCGTGCCCGGTGAGCACGACGGCGGTCCCCCGCCGTGCGAGCGCGCGGAAGGCGGGCACCAGCGCCTCCGTGTCCGCCGGGGTGAGCCCCAGGAACGGCTCGTCGGCCAGGAGGCACTCGGGGGCGCGGACCATCGCCAGGGCGAGCTGGGCGCGCCGCCGCTCGCCCCCGGAGTAGCCCACCACCGAGCGGTCCAGGAGGTGGGCGATCCGGAGCTCCTCCACGACGTCGTCCCAGGCCGGGAGGGCGAACCGGCGCCGCAGGGCGTCCAGGTGCTGGCGGAGGGTGAGGGTGCGCGTCAGGGTGCAGCGGTCCACCGGGAGGAGGAAGAGCCCTTCGCGCGCGAGCCGGGCCAGGCGGGTGCGAGTGTACTGGCGGCCCCAGTACCGGAGCACGCCGTAGTCGGGCGCGAGGAGCCCCGCCATGATGCGCAGGAGGGTGCTCTTCCCCGACCCGTTGCGCCCCACCAGCGCGGTCACCACTCCGCGCTCCGCGTGCAGCGTGGCCGCGGAGAGCACCTTCCGGTCGCCGAAGCGCTTGCCGATGCAGTCGGCCACCAGCACGGCGTCCGGGGTCATCGCCACCACCCCGCGAGCACCGTCTCCACCCCCGCGCCCGGCAGGGCGAGGTACGCCGCAGCCGTGCCCCACCCGAACCGCCCCACCGTGAAGGCCGCCTCGAGCACCGCCGCGGGAACGGCCATGTACCCGGCGATGGTGGGCCAGCCGTAGCCGAGGTTGGCGAGGAACAGGTCCTCGTCCCGGCGGCGCGCCTCCAGCATCCCCAGCGCCACCACGAGAACCACCACCAGAGGATTGCCGCCGGGGAGCAGCTCGGCGGGGTTCACCGGCTCGCCGGAATAGTAGGCCAAAAGCAGCTTCAGGACGACGAGCGTCAGGTGGAGCAGCACCCAGTAGGTGACGGAGCGCCGGAGGTAGAGCCCCGGAAACGGGGCAACGAGCAGGGGCCCGGCCTTCGGCATGGTGGGCGCTCCATATGGGTGTGGGCGAACGAGGCTGGGATCGTCACCCGAAGAGTTACCTCGCGCGGCCCTCACGCGAAAGACCGCAGATGCGAAGGGGCGGGCCCGTGGACCGGGCCCGCCCCTTCGCGCATCCGCTCCCTCCATGCGCCTACCCCTGCACCTCCACCTCGTCCAGGCGGACGTTCACGCGCGAAGTGCTCCCGTTCGGCCGGACCACCGTGACCGCGACCGTCTGCCCGGGGCGGCGCGAGCGGAGCACCCGCTGGAAGTCGCCGCCGCGCTGGATCTGGTCGTCGTCGATGCGCGTGACGATGTCGTTCGGGCGGATCCCCGCCCGTGCGGCCGGGGAGCGGGGGTCCAGGCGGACCACGATCACCCCCTGCTGAACCGGGAGCCGGTAGAACGCGGCCACCTCCGGCTCCACGTCCACGTAGCTGATCCCGAAGTAGGGCCGGCGGATCACCCCTCCCGCCAGGAGCTGCTGGACGATGTCCGTCGCCATGTTGATGGGCACGGCGAAACCCAGGCCGGTGCCCTGCCCCAGGATCGCCGTGTTGATCCCGATCACGTTGCCGCGCGAGTCCACCAGCGGCCCGCCGGAGTTGCCGGGGTTGATGGCCGCGTCGGTCTGGATCAGCCCGCCCAGCTCCAGGCCGCGCGGGCTGCGGTTCACCGCCGAGACCACCCCGGAGGTGACGGTGCGCTCCAGCCCGTACGGGTTGCCGATGGCGATGGCGGACTGGCCCACGATGAGCCGGTCCGAGTCGCCCACCTGGGCGACGGCGATGTTCTGCCGCGCCGGGATCCGGACCACCGCGATGTCGATGCTGCGGTCCCGGCCGAGGACCTGCCCCATCACCAGCTCCCCGCTCGCCAGGCTCACCTCCACCCGGCGCGCGCTGCCCACCACGTGCGCGTTGGTGATGATGATCCCCTCCGGGCGGATAACCACGCCGGAGCCGGAGGCCTGGCCCGCCGCGATCCCCACCACCGCGGGGGACACCTGCCGCGCCACCCGGATGACGGCCTGCTCGTCGCTCCCCTGCTGCACCACCTCGTCCGCCCACGCGGGGAGGATCCCCCCCGCGCCCACGAGCCCCTGCCCCACCCCGATCCCCACGCCCAGGGCGAGCGCCGCCCCGGCCACCCCCGACGCCCTTCGCACGGTCTTCATCATCTCCTTCGCACCTCTGCTCTCGGTCCCGTTCCCCTGGCGTCCGCCGCGGGCGGACGTGCACGCCGCACAGAGATAGGAACCCGCGGAGGCCCGGAAGGTTGCAGCGCTCACCCCTCCGGGCGCAGCGCCGCCCGGAGCCACCGCCGAACGTCGTCGTACACGTCGGCCGCGACCTCGTCCAGCCCGTGCCCGGCCGCCGGGTACACGACGAGCTGGCGGGGCTCCCGCGCCAGGGCGTGCACGTGCTGCGAGCTGGCGGCGGCGAGGACCTCGTCCCCCGTCCCGTGGACCAGCAGGATCGAGCAGCGCGGCCCCAGGCGCGCCACCGGCTCCGTCCCGTACCCCTGGGTGGCCAGCGTCACCACCGTCGCCACCGCCGGCTCCTCCGCCGCCGCGCGGATCACCACCGCCCCGCCGAAGGAGTGCCCCACCAGCCCGAGCGTGCCGACCCCCTCCTCCTCGCGCAGGAAGCGGGCGGCGGCGAGCACGTCCGCCACCGCCTCGTCCAGCACGGTCGGGTGGCGGAAGCGCACCCGCACTCCCGCGATCCCCTCCCGCGCCAGCTCTTCCGAGAGCCGCGGGTAGAGCCCCT
Organism: Longimicrobiaceae bacterium; assembly: GCA_035936415.1. Taxonomy (NCBI): domain Bacteria; kingdom Pseudomonadati; phylum Gemmatimonadota; class Longimicrobiia; order Longimicrobiales; family Longimicrobiaceae; species Longimicrobiaceae bacterium. Next base: position 20,446 of record DASYWD010000053.1, on the reverse strand, counting down.
GCGACGGCGTGTCCCACCCGCCGCCCACCCCGCCAGCGTACACGGCGGCGGCGCGTGCGCCCGCCGCCGGGTAGTAGCGGAGCGAGAGCGGTCCGCCCGCCGTCTCCAGAGTCACCGGCCGGAACGGCTCCTCCCCCGGCCCCGCTCCGCCGCCCCGTCCCTCCTCCGTACCCGCCATGTACCCCCTCCCCCCGCAGGTGGACGCGGCGCAGCCGGCCGCCGCGGGAGCCGACGACGCCGCAAGATGCGCACCCCACGCATGGATCTTGCGCCATCCGGCGCTCCAGCCGCGGCGCACCGGGAGCGCCGATTCGCAATACGAAAACGGGGGCGGGCGGAATGGCAGAGAGCGAGCGGGAGAACGTGCGCGCCCAGGTGGCGGGCGCGAAGACGCAGGACGTGGGCACGGGAGGGGCGCGGATCGGGCACCGCATCCTGAAGGAGCTCGGGATCCGCGAGGGGGAGATCGTGGAAGTGATGGGGAAGCGCTCCACCGCCGTGATCGCCCTCCCGCCGTACCCGGAGGACGACGGGCTGGACATCGTCCGGCTGGACGGGCTGCAGCGCGTCAACACCGACGTCAGCATCAGCGACCACGTGGAGCTGCGCCGCGCCGACGTGAAGCCCGCCCGGCGCGTCACCATCGCCCCCGCGCAGAAGAACCTGCGGCTCATGGGCTCCGGCGACGCGCTCCGCCGCACCCTCTTCCGGCGGCCCCTGGTGGCCGGGGACGTGATCTCCACCTCCGTGCAGCGCGGCGCGCCCAGCCGCGCCACCGACGGGAGCCAGTACCCCGAGGACATCATCCGCAGCTTCCTGCAGCAGAGCGCCTACGGGCTGCAGGAGATCCGCCTCCGGGTGGTGGCGACCAACCCGCGCGGCGTGGTGCAGGTGGACACCGAGACGGAGATCGAGCTGCTCCCGGAGTACGTGGAGGCCGAGGAGCCCCGCCGCGCCGACGTGACCTACGACGACATCGGCGGGCTGGGGGACACCATCGAGCAGGTGCGGGAGATGATCGAGCTCCCGCTCAAGCACCCCGAGCTCTTCCAGCGGCTGGGGATCGACCCGCCCAAGGGGGTGCTCCTGCACGGCCCGCCGGGGACGGGGAAGACGCTGCTCGCCCGGGCGGTCGCCAACGAGGCCGACGCGCAGTTCTTCCACATCGCCGGCCCGGAGATCATGGGACGCCACTACGGCGAGTCCGAGCAGCGGCTGCGGGACATCTTCCAGGAGGCGCAGCAGAATTCGCCCTCCATCGTCTTCATCGACGAGATCGACTCCATCGCCCCCAAGCGCGAGGAGGTCACGGGCGAGGTGGAGCGCCGCATCGTCGCGCAGCTCCTGACGCTCATGGACGGGCTGGAGCCGCGGCAGAACGTGGTGGTGATCGGCGCCACCAACCGGGTGAACGCCATCGACGAGGCGCTGCGGCGCCCGGGGCGCTTCGACCGCGAGATCGTCATCGGCGTCCCCGACACCGCCGGCCGGCGCGACGTGCTCTCCATCCACACCCGCGGGATGCCGCTCGCCGAGGACGTGAACCTGGACGAGCTGGCGCGGATCACCTACGGCTACGTGGGCGCGGACATCTCCGCCCTCGCGCGCGAGGCGGCCATCGACGCGCTGCGCCGCAACCTCCCCAACATCGACCTGGACAAGAAGGAGATCCCGGCCGACGTCCTGGAGAACCTGACCGTCACCCGCGCCGACTTCCTGAACGCGCAGCGGCGGGTGCAGCCCTCCGCCATGCGCGAGATCATGATCCAGGTCCCCAACGTCACCTGGGACGACGTGGGGGGGCTGGAGGAGGCCAAGCGGGCGCTGCGCGAGGGGGTGGAGCTCCCGCTCCTGCACCCGGAGTCGTTCCGGCGCCTGGGGATCCGCCCGGCCAAGGGGTTCCTCCTCTACGGCCCCCCGGGGACGGGGAAGACGATGCTCGCCAAGGCCGTGGCGCGCGAGGCGGAGGCCAACTTCATCGCCGCCAAGTCTTCCGACCTGCTCTCCAAGTGGTACGGCGAGTCCGAGCAGCAGGTCTCCCGGCTCTTCCAGCGGGCGCGGCAGGTGGCGCCCACGGTGATCTTCATCGACGAGATCGACTCGCTGGCCCCCCAGCGCGGCGGCGGGCTGGGCGAGCCGGCGGTCACGGAGCGCGTGGTCAACACGCTCCTGGCGGAGATGGACGGGCTGGAGGAGCTGCAGGGGCTGGTGGTGATCGGCGCCACCAACCGCCCCACGCTGCTGGACCCGGCGCTGCTCCGCCCCGGCCGCTTCGACGAGCTGGTGTACGTCCCCGTTCCGGAGCGCGAGGGGAGGCTGCGCATCCTGGGCATCCACACGAAGGACGTGCCGCTGGGCGCCGACGTGGACCTGGAAGCGCTCGCCGACCGGACGCGCGGCTACACCGGCGCCGACCTGGAGGACCTGGTCCGGCGCGCGGGGCTGCAGGCGCTGCGCGAGAACCTGCAGACTGACGAGGTGCCGATGCGCTTCTTCGAGGCGGCGCTGAAGGAGACGCGCGCCTCAGTGACTCCGGAGATGGAGGAGGAGTACGAGGAGCTGCTGGACCAGCTCAAGCGCGAGAGCCCCCGCGGCCGGATCGGCTTCACCGTCGCGTCGGCGCCCGTGGCGGCGGACTGAGCGGAGCCTCCGGGCCGGAAGCGCGCAGCGGCGGGGAGCCTCGAGGTGGAGGCTCCCTGCGGCAGGATTCCCGATCCCGACGATGGCGCACGGTGGACGGGCCGCGGGCTCAGTTCTTCGCCATCGCCGCCGCGATCACCCCCGCCACGAGCGCCCCGATGCTGTCCCATACCAGGTCCAGGATCGTGTCGCGCTTCCCCAGGATGGCGTTGCTCCGGGCGAACCACTGGTCGTACGCCCACTCCGCGACCTCCCAGAGCGCCCCGACGGCGAGGCCGACGCTCGCCACCGTGAGCACCAGGAGAAAGCCGTGGTCGGCGGCCCCGGTGAGCGACGCGCCGTACATGTAGAGGGCCAGGACCAGCGTGAGCGCGAAGATGGTGTACCCGTGGACGACGTCGTCGTACCAGGGGATCTGGCCGAACCAGTTGAGGAAGTAGCCGGCCGCGTTCGCGGCGATCGCCACCCCGAGCAGGATCCACGCGGTGGTCTTCTCTCCAGCCGTGATGCTGTAGGTGTCGATGGTCGTCTCCATGGTTCCTCACCTCGGGTCGAAACGCCTGCACGTCCGCTACGGCTCACTCCCAAGCAACAGCGGGACCAGCCGCCGCGTCGCGGGGGGTTGCGGCCCCCCGCCCGGATGACAGATCGCGGGACGGGGGCGCACTGTCAGCCGTTCCGTGCGGCGGGCGCGCCGCAGCCGCCGCGCGAGGGCCGTGATTTCATCAATTCCTCATCTTCTTCCGGTGCACGCATCTCCTTGCACGGCCTATCTTTAGATACTTCTGAGTGCCGAACGAGAGAGGAGGTGCAGCAATGAAGCTCCCCGGACCGGATACGCGAGGGCGGCGAACGCTCGGAGCGGCGTTCATGATCTCGCTGGTGATCTCCGTGTTCCTGACGGCGTTCTTTCAGACGCAGGTCGTGCACGGCGAGCAGTACGCGACCCGCTCCGAGGAGAACCGCCTGCAGCCGATCGCGGTCCCCGCCCCGCGGGGGACGATCACGGACCGCAACGGCGAGATCGTCGCCACCAGCGTGACCTCATACTCCGTGAAGCTGCTCCCCGCGGAGGAGGCGACCGTCCGGCGCACGCTCCGCGACCTGGCTCCCTTCCTGGGGCTGTCCGGGGCGGAGGTCGCGCGGCTGATGGAGAAGCGCGAGGCCAGGCCCCACGCGCTCCTCGACGTGAGCGACGACGCCACCTATGCACAGGTCGCGGCCATCGAGGAGCGCAGGTCCGCGTTCCCGAACCTGATCGTCACGGAGACGCCGAGGCGCCACTACCCGGCGGGACCGGCCGTGGCGCACGTGGTGGGCTACGTGGCCGAGGCCGACGAGAAGGATCTCGCGCGTCCCGAGTACAGACGCGCCGGATACGAGCAGGGGCGCTCGATCGGCAAGGCGGGGATCGAGAAGCAGCACGAGTTGAGCCTTTCCGGCGAGGAGGGCTCCCGGTTCGTCGAGGTGGACGCCATGGGCCGGGTGGTCGCCCCCCGCTCCGCGGTCGGCGCCGTGGCGCCGGTCCCGGGGAAGGACCTGAAGCTCACGCTGGACCTGGGGCTGCAGAAGTACGTCCGGGAGATCTTCCCGGACACCATGCGCGGCGCCGTCGTGGCGATGGTGCCCTCGACCGGCGAGGTGCTGGCGCTGTACAGCAACCCCTCGTTCGACCCGAACGACTTCGTGGGCGGGATCCCGGCGGACCTCTGGCGCGCGCTCGGGCAGGACAGCACGAAGCCGCTCCTGAACCGCGCAATCGGGGCGCTCTATCCCCCCGCGTCCACCTTCAAGCTGGTGACCGCCGCGGCGGGGCTGGAGAAGGACCTGATCACGGCCGGCACCGAGATGCCCATCCCGTGCAACGGCGGGATGCGCTACGGGGGCCGCTACTTCGGCGACTGGTACGGGCCGCCGGGGTTCGGCTCGCTGGACCTGCTCGGGGCGATCCAGCACTCGTGCAACGTCTACTTCTACCAACTCGGCATCCGGCTGGGGCTCGACGGCCTCGCGCAGGCCGGGACCGCGATGGGCTTCAACCGCCCCACGGGGATCGACCTGCCGGGGGAGAAGACGCCCACCTTCCCGACCGGGTCGCGGTGGTACAGGGAGCGGTTCGGCTGGGACCCCACGCCCTCCGAGGTGCTCAGCCTGGCGATCGGGCAGGGTCCGAACGCGCAGACGGTCCTCAAGGTGGCGCAGTTCTACAGCGCCGTCGCCGGCAACGGGAAGGCGCCGGAGCCGCACCTGGTGGCGCGCGAGGGCGCCGGACGGGGGCCGGGCGCCATCGACCTGGACCTGTCCCGGGAGGACATGGAGGCCCTCTGGGCGGGGCTCGCCAGGGTGACGGAGAAGGGCGGGACCGCGTACCTCTCCTCGCTGGAGCGGTGGAAGCTGTACGGGAAGACCGGGACGGCGCAGAACTCACAGGGCGAGGACCACGGCTGGTTCGCCGGCTTCGCCGGCCCGCCCGGGAAGGCGCCGGAGGTCGTGGTCGTCGCCATCGTGGAGCACGGGCTGCACGGGAGCGACGTGGCGCCGATCGCGGCAAAGGCCGCCCAGTTCTACCTGGACCGGAAGCACGGCCTCCCCGTGGACCGCGCCCCGACGCTGATCGAGCGGCTGCGGGCCGGCCGGACGAGCTGGGCGGAGTTCTGAGCGCGGCGGGGTGGTGCGGACGGCCGCCGCTCAGTCGATCCGCACCACCGAGATCCGCAGGCGCTCCCCGGGGACGGTCCCGCCCGCGGTGGTCCGGATCACCGCCTCCTCCCCCGCCGGCACGCGGAAGCGGAGGAAGGCCGCTCCCCCGGGCTTGAGCCGGAAGGTCTGCTCCTGCGCGGTCAGCGCGCTCACCCGGAGCGGGTAGCCGGGGTGCAGAGGGGTCCCCTGGGCGTTCTTGAACCCGGTGATGACCGACCGGAAGTTCCAGCTCGGCTGCTGGTAGAGCGGGGGGAACACCACGCCCGGGAGCGCGTCGTCGGTGAATACCGACACGGTCCACGACTGCATCAGGTCGATGGGGCTGACCGGGAGCGCCCGCGCCAGGTTGGGCACCCCGCTCCCCACCCCGTCCACCAGCCGGCGGAAGAAGAGTGCATCCTCCCCGGGCTCCTGGTCGGCCGCGTAGCGGAGGAACGCCCAGCTCGCGCCGCGCGTGGGGAGGTCGTCGACGCCGATGAGCGCGGTGGTGTCCGGGTTCTCCAGGTACGAGATGTAGCGCCCGAAGTTGGAGACCTGGTACGTGAAGAACATCTGCAGGACGTGCGGCGTCACCAGGGCCGCCGGGCCGATGTTCTCGCGCGGGCCGAGCCGGGTGGAGTGGTAGAACATCAGCTCCTCGGCGATGTGGCTGAGCCCTTCGTTCAGCCAGACCTCCTCGAACGGCTGGGCCCCCGCAGTGACGAAGAGCCGCCGCGCCTGGTTGATCAGGTGCTGGAACTCGTGCGCAACCGTGCCCAGCGTGACCCGCAGCACGAAGTCCCTGCTGCGCACCGACCCCGCCTCGCCCCGGGGGTCGGGCGCCAGGAGGTACATGATCGGCGCCTGGTTGCTCGCCGGGCACGCCTCGAAGCGGCCCTGCGGCTGGCGCGGGTACAGGTCGCGCCCGAAGAAGAACCCGCCCACGTAGGAGTTCGACCCCGGCGCGGTGAGGTCGTTCACCGCCCGCGTGTAGAAGAGGATGATCCGCTCCTGCGGAGCGATGAACGAGGCGTAGCGCGGCTCCCCGAAGTTGCGAACGCTCACCGGGTAGATCAGCGTGTCGAAGACCTGGGCCACGTTGCGGTACTCCGCCTCGGAGAACCCGCCCGAGGGGTTGGCCAGGTCCTCCACCACGACGGCCCGCCCGCTGAGCGCGACCACCCGGCCGCGCCGCAGGTCCGGCTGGCGGCAGGGCTGCTCCGCGTTGGCGTTGATCTCCAGCACGTCTCCCAGCGCCGGAGCGGCGGGGATCGCCCCCGCGGCCGCGCGGGAGAAGTCCGGAGCGGCCGCGGCCGCGCGGACGAGGGGGGTCAGCTCGCGGCTCTCGCGCTGCCGCAGGCGAAGGTGCCAGCGGGCGTCCTCCGGCGGATCGCCCGGGAGCGGGATCGCGGCCCGGCTCGGCCCGGCGGCCCGGGAGGCCGAAGCGCCCGTGGGCGGGAGCACGTTGGTCCCCTGGACCTGCAGCTCCAGCTGCGCGGTCGCAGACTCCGAGGCGTTGAAGGGGACGTAGACGTACTCCGCCCCGTCCGCGAATCCGGGGAGGATGATGGAGCCGGCCTCCGCCGCGGTCAGCGTCAGCACCCCGCCCACCTCGAGCGCCGTGCCCTCCCGGAACAGCTCGGCCACGCGGAGCTGCAGCGCCGGGGAGGCGGGCCCCTCGTCGCACGCGGCGAGCAGGAGCGCCGCGGCGAGGATGCAGGTCCTCATGGCGCGCCTCCTCAGAAGCCGGGCTGGAGGGAGAACTGCCAGTGCCATCCGCGGTCCCACTCGAACGGCTTCACGTAGTCGATCTCGGCGATCGCGTAGCCGAGCAGGTTGATCCGCAGGCCCACCCCGGCGCTGGTCACGAAGCCCCGGTCGCCGTCGTCCAGCTGCGGCCCCCGGCCGAAGGCAGGCGAGAGGTCCTGCGCCCAGGCGACCCCCGCGTCCGCGAAGGCGAAGCCCTCGATCGGCGGGAGGGGAATCCCGCCCCCCAGCCGGACCTGCGCGAGCACGGGGAGGCGCAGCTCGGCCTTCGCCACGCCGATCCGGCTCCCGAAGAGCAGCTCCACCACGTCCTCGTCGCACGCCTGCGGGTCGGCGCGGCAGTCGCCGAGCAGGCCGTAGTACCCGCGCACCAGGGAGGGCTGCCCGAGGAAGAGCGGGTAGAAGCTGCCCTCCGCGTCCGCGCCGTAGCGCCCGAAGTGCAGCCCCTGGAAGGCGAGCGCGAACGGGCGCAGCCAGAGGTAGCGCCGGTAGTCGGCCAGCGCCTGCAGGAAGCTCAGGCTCCCCGCCGTGGGGGTGACCTCGAACCGGTAGCGCTGCCCCGCGAAGGGCGAGGTGTAGCCGAAGAGCGAGTTGTCGTAGACCAGCGCGGCCGAGGCCTCGGCGAGGTTGTACGCCGCCTCCGCGCCCTCCGGCTCGAACTCCCGCCGCTCGACGGGATCGAAGCTCACGATCTCGCCGTTCCGGATGACGGGCGGGCCGACCACCTCGATGCCCTGCACGTCCTGCGCGATGCGCCGGTATCCCCCGCTGAACTCCACCCGCTGCGCGGGCGACAGGGGGTACTGCGTCAGCCCCTTGAGGGCGGTGTTGAAGGTGCGGAAGCGGAGCACCTGGTTCCGCACCAGGTTCTGCCCCTCGTCGAAGAACACCCTCTGGCTGAGGGAGATGTAGGGGATGCGCTCCGCGGTCGCGCCGTAGTTGAAGCGGCGCTCCTGGTTGAGGTAGAAGACCGAGAAGCCCAGCTCGTCCACCTGCCCGCTGGCCTGTACGGTCCCCGCGAGGGTGTGGTAGCCCAGCACGTCGCTGAAGAGCGCGGAGATCCCGCCGTACAGCCCGCCCTGCCCCGTGACCCCGCCGGTGGCGTACCCCACCTGCGGCTGCCCCAGGTAGTCGAGCGTCAGCGTCGGCCGGTACGGGCGAACCGGCCACTCCGCCGGAGCGCCGGGCGCCGCCAGCCCGAAGCGCGGATCTGCCAGGATCGTGGCGACCCGGTTGAAGGCCGCCTCCTGCGGCCGGGGCACCGGCGGAAGGACGGCGGGGAGCGGGGGCTCCCCCACGCGCCCGGCCACGGCCGCGACCGGGGTGCCGGCGAGCTGGTCGGCTCCGTTCAGCGCGTAGACGTTGTACCCGTTCTTCTCGTACGCCGTGAAGAGGAGCCGGTCCGCGCTGCGCGCCGCCGAGATGGCCGGGCTGATGTCGGTGATCCCGCTCACCCCGCCGAAGAGCCGGGTGAGCTGGAAGAGCCGGCCGCTGGCGACCTCCACCCGGTACACGTTGGGGATCCCGTCCCGGTTGGAGACGAAGTAGAGCCCGCTCCCATCCCGGTTCCAGACCGGGTTGATGCTGCTCCCCTCCCCCGGAGCGGGGAGGACGCGCGTCTGCCCGGTCCCCAGGTCCAGCAGCGCGAGCCGGTAGCCGCCGTACTGCAGTGTCCCGAGGTCGGTTCCCGGCCCCTGGTCGGTCACGAAGGCCACCGTGCGCCCGTCCGGCGAGACGTTCGGGTGCAGGTTGGCGAACAGGTCCTGCGTCAGGCGGCGGGTCTCGCGCGTCTCGTAGTCGTAGGCGTACAGGTCCGACACCCCGCCGCTGATCCCGGAGAAGACGATGGTCCGGCCGTCCGGGGCCCAGACGGGAGTGGCGATCTCGATCACGCCCGGCACCCGCGCCTCGCGGAGCACGTCGCCCCGGACGGCGTCCAGGATCACCAGCACGTCCTGCCCGCCCTTCAGGGCGCTGAAGACGAAGCGGCGGCTGTCCGGGGCCCACCCGCCCGCGGAGTTGATGTAGCGGAGGCTCTGGAAGTGCGGGTCGAAGGCGGTCCCCTTCTGGAGCCGGCGGATCACCTCCCCCGTCTCCGCGTCCGCCAGGAAGAGCTCCACGTCGAAGAAGTCCAGCTCCGAGAGGAAGGCGACGTACCGCCCGTCCGGGGAGACCGAGGGGCCCAGGTTCAGCCTCCCCCCCTCGCCGCGCTGGGTGATCAGCGGGCGCGCCACCTCGCGGGCCTCGGGACGCTCCGCGAGGAGGGGGAGGTAGGCGCGGCGGATCGCCACGTGCCAGTCGTCGGAGAGGCGGTCCAGGGGGACCCCCAGGACCCGCTCGAAGGCCTGGTCAAACCGGATCCCCTGCCCCACCGCCTGCAGGATCTGCCCCACCGTGGCGTCGCCGAAGCGTCCGCCCACGTACGCCCAGAGGGCGTGCCCCCAGCGGTAGGGGAAGAACCGCGGGTCCGTGGAAAGCTGCTCGATCGTGGGGACGTTCCCCGACAGCACGGCGTCGCGCAGCCACATGGCGGTGTGCGGGTCCACCGGGCCCGTGGAGAGGTACTCGGCCATCCCTTCGGTGAACCAGAGCGGCGCTTCCCCGAACGCCCGCGCTGACGCGGAGATGTTGCCGCGCGAGCGTCCCAGCCCGGAGATGTCGTACTGGAAGGCGTGCACCAGTTCATGGCCCAGCACGTGGTCGGTTTCCTGGTAGGAGCCGGTAAGCGGCATCACCACGCGCTGCTTGAATCCCTCCGTGACCCCGCCCGTCCCCTCGCCGATCCCGCTGCGCAGCGTGGTGGTCTGCTGGAACGCGGGATGGCTCCCGTACAGCACCAGCGGCTGCCGTTCCGTGAACCGGTGGTCCAGGATCCTCGACAGCCGCTCGTACCAGCGCTCGGCCATCCGGGCCGCGTCGCGCGTGGCGGCCTCCTCCTCGGGGTAGTAGTAGATGTCGAAGTGCGGGGTCTGCATCACGCGGAAGTCGAAGGTGCGGTACTGCACCTTGTTGCGCCCGAAGTACTGGCCGTCGAGCGGACCGGCCGGGGAAAGGGTTCCGCATGCGATCGCCGCGGCGAGGGCGAGCGAACGGGCGAGCCGCTTCCGAACAGCTGTCATGGGGCGCATCTCCGTGTGAGCGTGACCGAGCCTACGCCCGGGGACGCAGCGGTGAACCCGACGTCCGGCGCCGGCCGGGCGGCGTGCAGCCGGGACGGCAGGCAGGGCCGCCGGGAGCGGTTCGTCCGCCGGCCCTGCCTGCCGTCCCCCTCCTCGGCCCCGACCCGGGCTACCGCCTCACCACACCCTTCCCCGGCACGGGAAGGGCGAGCATCGCCGACGACAGTCGCAGGCGCAGTGCCTCGCGGTAGGACAGATCGCCGGCCCCGGCGCATCTGTCATGGAGCACGGCCCGCCAGGGCGGCCGACGGGGATCCCGACCGCGGGTGGGAGGTGGCCGCCGCCAACCAGCGGAAGGATCGGCGAGTTGGACCGGATGCTGGTGGACACCGCGTTCGTCCACACGGTGCGCCGTTCGGCGCGTCCGGTTCCGCCTCAGGGCGCCTCGTCGACCAGGCCGTCCCCATCTTCGTTGATGCCGTTTCCGGCGATCTCCACGCCGCCCTCCTCCTCCCCTCCGCACGCACCGAGTGCTAGCGCGCCCGCCAGCGCGGGGACAAAGAGCAGTTGCGGATCTCCATGGGTCCTCCCCGCAGAGTTTCGGGAGCGACCACGGCATCGCCGTGTCGTGCAGGCTCCCGCTCCGTCGCGGGAGCGGTGCATGCGACGAGGGGCCGCCTGTCGGCAGCCCCTCGTTCGCGCAGCGCCGGATGGCTACATCTTCTGGATGTTGCGTCCGTCCGTGATCAGGAAGACCTGAAGCCCGCTGAGGACCCGGCGTGTTTCGGGCTCGATGGGGCCCTGCAGGTGCTGCAGCGAGGTCGGGTCGTGGATCACGCCCTCGGTGATGCGGATCATGTCCCCGGCGTTCACGTTGGGCATCTCGGCCTGCTTGCCCTGCACGTCGGCCACGCCCGGCTGCGCATTGGGCATGGCCCCCTCGTTGATCACTACGAAGAGCCGCTGGCCCTGGTCCTCGACCCAGAAGCCACGGTCGGACACGACCTCGGCCACGCGCAGCGGCGCGGCGGGGGCGAAAGTCTGCCCGATCACGCCGCTCGGGTTGCCGAGAACCGAGGCGATCGTGTTGAACGGGCCCTGCACCACCGGCTCCGGGGGCGGCGGGTTGGCGGGCACGACGCCCTGCTCCGCGACCGGCGGAGCGACCGCCACAGGCTCCTCCTCGTCCGGGATGAGCCACCAGGCGATCAGCGCGAGCAGGAGCAGCCCCAGGATCACCCAGAGCCACGGAAAGCCCGATTTGCGTTCCACGTCGATGTCGGCCATTTCTCCCTTCCTGTGAAAGTAGTCCTCTCCACATGCACTCACGTGAGCGGGTGCAGGCGACTCCGGGCGGCTCCGTCGGTGCGCCGGTCCAGACATCCCGCCCGACTCCGGACCGTCCTGCGCAAGGTGCGTGCAGCGGATCACGGTTCACCCCGCTGGAGCCGGACAGAGCGCGGGCCGAGGCCAGGCTGTCCGATTCGTCCACGTGCCCGCCCGGCCGCGCCCCGGGGAACTCCGCTCGCTCCGCCGGGTTCAATCCGCCCCCACCGAGGCGGCGCAATCCGCGGGCCGAGCCGCTCGTCCGGCGGTGCGGCTCTCGCCTGAAGGTTGCATCCACGCCTGCCAGCCACGTGGGAGCCGTGGATCGGGCACCGTCACGGGCCCGGCCTTCCGGAGCTCGCGTTTCCTTCGAAGCAGGGCGGATCCGGACCGGACCGCTCCCCGACGCACCATACCCGACGGAGCTGCTCCATGCAGACGCTCGTACAGTTGCACCACGAGTCGGCGGCCGCACGCGGGCCCCTGCAGCTCGGGAACATCGCCGGCCTCACGTGGGGGGAGCACCTCTGCCTGGTCTACGACTCCCCGGGTGAGCCGCTCCCGGCCGCGGCGGAGTTCCTGGCGGGGGGCCTGCGCCGCGGCGAGCGCTCCGCCTACGTCGCCGACGAGCACACGACGGAGCAGGTGGCCGAAGCGCTGCGGGCCGTCGGCGTGGACGTGGAGCGCGAGCGGGAGCGGGGCGCGCTGGTCCTGACCACCGCACCGGATTTCGGCAACCTGCGCCCGTTCGATCCGCTCCGCATGTGCGACCGCCTGCGGGGGCTGGTGGCGGAGGCGCTCGGGGACGGGCACACGGGGCTCCGCCTCGCCGTGGACATGACGTGGGCGCTGACCCAGGGAGTCGAGTTCGCGGAGCTGATCGAGTACGAGGCCATGACGAACTCCCTCGTGTTCGCCAGCGGCCACATCACGGCGATGTGCATGTACAGCCGCCGCCGCTTCCCCGCGGAGGTCCTCCGCCCCCTCGTCGACACGCACCCGTTCCTGGTGGTGGACGGGGAGGTCCGGCCCAACCCGACGTACCCGCAGGGCGCCCCCCTCGCGGATGCGGCACGCCGGCTGGATCCACCCGGCAGCACGGACACCGACGAGGAGCGGATCCGGCGCGAGGTCGGCGCGCGCGTGGCAGAGGCGGAGCTGGAGATCACCCGGCGACTGGCCTTCCTCGCCGAGGCGGGCCGCGTGCTCTCCTCGTCCCTGGACTTCGAGAAGACGCTGCAGCGCATGGCGCGGCTGATGATCCCCGTCGTGGCCGACTGCTGCGCCGTGGACGTCCTGGACGAGTCCGGTGCGCTCCGCCGCGTCGCCACGGCCCACCGCGACCCGGCCGGAGAGGCGCTCACCACCGAGCTGGGCCGCCTCCCTCCCGACCCGAGCCCCACCGGCGCCCTCGCGCGCGTGCTCCGGAGCGGCGAGCCGGAGCTGGTCCCCGACCTCGAGTCCGCGGTGCTCCAGGCCGGAGTCTGCGACCCCGAGCGCCTCCGGATCGCCCGGGAGCTGGGGGTCCGCTCCCTCCTGGTCGTCCCAATCGTCTCCCGCGGCGCGGTGCTGGGCGCCGTCACCCTCGCGTACACGGATTCGGGCCGACGGCACGGGCCGGACAGCGTCGCCCTGGCGTGGGAGCTGACCGGGCGTGCCGCCGCCGCGATCGAGAACGCCCGCCTCTACCGCGAAGCCCAGCGGGAGATCACGCGCAGGGCGCACGCCGAGGAAGCGCTCCGGAAGAACGAGGAGCGCTTCCGGCTCCTCTTCCAGGACAGCCCGCTGCCGATGTGGATCTTCGAGCCGGAGACGCTCCGCTTCCTGGACGTCAACACGGCGGCCGTGGAGCACTACGGGTACTCCCGCGACGAGTTCCTGCAGATGACGCTCGAGGACATCCGTCCGCGCGAGGACGTCGAGCAGCTCAGGCGGATCGCCGCCGAGCGGCCCGAGGGCGTCATCTCCCGCGGGGAGGCCCGGCACCTGAAGCGGGACGGCAGCCTCATCTACGCCCGGATCACCACACAGCCGACGACGTTCGAGGGGCGTCCGGCGCGCGCCGTGGTGGTGGTGGACGTGACCCGGCAGCGGCTGTCCGAGGACGAGATCCGCGCCGCGAACGAGCGGCTCGTGCTCTCCGTCTCCCGGGAAAAGGAGCTGGCGGAACGGGCCAGGGCGTCGGAGGAGCGGCAGCGCTTCCTGGCGGATGCGAGCACCCGGCTGCTGGACGCTCCCCTGGAGTGCACCCCCCGCCTCTCGCTGCTGGCGCAGCTCTCCGTCCCGGTCCTGGCGGACTACTGCCTGGTGGACCGGATCGAGGAGAGCGGCGAGGTGTGCCGGGTAGGCGCCGCGCACGTGGATCCCGCAAAGGAGCCGCTGGTGCGCGCCCTGCTCCGGTTCGCCCCCACCTGGGAGCAGGCGGAGGGAGCGTCGGAGGCGTTCCGCACGGGGGAGCCGGTGCTCGTAACCGACGTCGCCGAATCGGCCCTCGCGGAGATCGGCCAGGGGCCGGAGCACCTGGAGCTCCTCGCGAAGCTCCGGCCGCGCTCGTTCCTCTGCCTTCCGCTGGTCGCCCGCGGGCGCACCCTCGGAGCGGCCACCTTCGTGTACAGCGACTCCGCGCGGCGGCACGGTCCCGACGAGCTCGCCCTCGCCCGCGACCTCGCGAACCGGGCGGCGCTCACCATCGCGAACGCGATGCTCCACGAGGAGGCGACCCGGGCGGTGCGCGCGCGGGAGGAGGTGCTCGGGATCGTGTCGCACGAGCTTCGTGATCCGCTGCAGTCCATCCTGCTGCACCTGGAGATGCTCTCGCTCCTGGTCCCGCCGGAGGAGCGGCTGGAGCGAGAGCGGCGCGCGCTGGAGGCGATCGGCTCGTCCGCGCAGCAGACGGTTCGCCTGGTTCACGACCTCCTGGACGTTACCCGGATCGAGGCGGGGCACTTCACGGTGCGCCCCTCTCCCCAGGAGGTCGCTCCTCTCGTCGACGAAGCGCTCGGCATCGTCGGCCCCCTCGCGAGCGTCCGCTCCCTCCGGCTGGAAGCGCGTGTTCCCGCCCAGCTCCCCCTGGTCCGCGGAGACCGGCAGCGGCTGCTGCAGGTCCTCTCCAACCTCCTCGGGAACGCCGTCCGGCACACGCCGGAGGGAGGGAGCGTCACCCTCGCCGCGGAGGCGGCCGGCGATGAGGTTCGCCTCTCCGTGCGGGATACCGGGACCGGGATCGCGGCGGAGAGCCTGCCGCACGTCTTCGAGCGTTCCTGGACGGAGAGGCACGACGGGGGGCTGGGATTCGGCCTCGCGATCGCGAAGGGGATCGTGGAGGCGCACGGAGGGAGGATCTGGGTAAAGAGCCGTCTCGGAGAAGGCTCGGAGTTCTCCTTCACCGTCCCGGCGACCGCTCCCGTCGCCCCCGAAAGCCCGGAGGACCCCGACGAGGCCGTGTACGAGCGCCTCGCCCGGATCGCCGTACTCTCCGCTCCGACGGAGCGCGACCGGGCGCGGCTGAAGGCGGAACCTCCGCGGGAACGCCGGCAGGGCGAGGCAGCGGAAGGAGGTACGGACCTCCTGGAGCTGGCCAGCGGATCCGGCGATGCGTCCGCCGAGGGGCTGGTCGGATCGCTGCGGGAGCTGATCGCGCACTCGGTGTACGCCGGCCTTCTCCGCCCCGGAGACCGCCTCCCCAGCATCCGCGAGATCGCGGACCAGTTCGGCGCCAGCCGGCACGCCGTGGTGTCGTCCTATGCGCGGCTCGCGGAGCAGGAATGGGTGGAGAAGCGCGAGCGCTCCGGGATGTACGTGGCGGAGCAGCACCGTGGGGCGGCGGCGCCGCTCGGGGAGACGGCCGAGTGGCTCTCCGCTGTGCTCGTGGAAGCCTGGTCGCACCGCATCAAGATCCCCCGCCTTCCGGACGTGCTCCGGCGCTACACGGGCGAGACGCAGCTCCGCTGCGCGTGCCTGGATTCGGACGAGGACACGCTGCTGGAGCTGTGCACCGAGCTCTCGCAGCACTTCGGCCTGGAATGCCGCGCCGTGCCGCTGGAGAGCCTGCCCCCGCACCGCCCGGACTCTCTCCTGGACCTCCGGAGCCTCCCCCCGGAGATCCGGGAGGCGGACCTGCTGGTCACGACCACGTACCACGGGCCGTCCGTCCGGGCCGTGGCCGCCGCGCTCGGGAAGCCCTACGTCGTGACGCGGGCGAACCCGGAACACGTTGCGGCGGCGGAAAAGAAGGCGCGGGAGGGGGCGCTCGCCGTCGTCTGCAGGGATGGACGCTTCGGGGAGCGGATCCGGGCGTTGCGGGGAGGAATGTACCGCGAGCGGATCCGCGTGGCCCTCGCGGAAGACCGGGCAGCGGTCGAAAAGCTCGATCCGGCAGAGCCGGTGCTGCTCACCCGTGCAGCCCGCGAGGTCCTGACCCGCTCCGACCTGCGCCTGCTGGTCCCGTTCGCCCCGCCGTTCTCCACCGAGTGCGCGCACGCACTCGGACGGCTGGTCGTCCGGCTGAACCTGGAGAGCGAGCGCAGATGAGGCCGGCGTCACAGATCCCCGCGCGGACCTCCGCTGTCCATGCGCCGGGCGGGGCCGGGAACGCGTGTTGCACCCCTCCCGTACGCCCGCCACGGGGCTTTTCCGGCTAGACGAAACGTCCACCTGCGTGCGCGGCCTGGGAGGAGACACTGCGATCATGAGACTAGATCGAGCCCTGTCCTGCGGCCTGGCGCTCGTCCTGGCCGGCGGACCGTCCCTCGCGGCGCAGGGGGCCCGCGCCGACACCGCCACCGTGGTGGCCGGGGCGCGATACGCGGCCGGCAGTCTCGAGGAGGCGCTCCTGGGCCGCTCGTACCGGGACCTCTGGACCACGCCGGTCCGCATACCGGTCCTCCCGCTCGACACCCTCGGGGGGCTCACGCCCACGGAGCTGGGCGGCGGCAACCAGACGATCTCGCTCGTGCTGATGGCGCCGGGCGGACGCGAGTACCGCTTCCGCCTGGTGGACAAGGACCCGGGCCGCAGCTACGGCCCGGACCTCAAGCACACGCTCGTCCACGACGTCATGCAGGACCAGGTCTCCTCGCTCAACCCGGCCGGGGCGCTGGTGGCGGACCGGATCCTGGACGCGGCGGGGCTCCTGCACGCGTCCCCGCGCCTGTACGTCATGCCGGACGCCCCCGCACTGGGGGAGCACCGCGCGCTCTTCGCGGGGAAGCTGGGGCTCCTGGAGGAGCGTCCCGACGAGGTGGAGGGGCGCGTTCCGGGCATTCCGGGGGCGGTGGAGGTGGAAGGCACGGAGGACTTCCTGGAGGCGCTGGAGGAAACGCCGCGGCACCGCTTCGCCGAGCGCGAGTACCTGACGGCCCGCCTCGTGGACCTCTTCCTGGGCGACTGGGACCGCCACGCCGACCAGTGGCGCTGGGCGCGCTTCGAGCTGGGCGGCGACCGCCACCTCTGGCGCCCCATCCCCCGCGACCGGGACTACGTCCTGGTGGACTACGACGGGCTGCTGGTCCGCCCGGCCGGCAGGTTCGTCCCACAGGCCAACCGCTTCACGGAGCAGTACAGGGGGACCATCTCCGGCCTGGTGTACAACGCGGAGGTGCTGGACCGCCTGCTTCTGGGGGCGCTTCCCGGGAGCGCCTGGGACTCCGCGGCGCTCGCGCTCCGGGGCACGCTCACCGACCTGGTGATCGACGAGGCGGTGGACCGGCTCCCGCCGGAGTACGAGGGGATCGTTGGAGCCGACCTCCGGCGCATCCTCCGCGCCCGCCGCGACGCCCTCCCCGAAGCCGCGCGCACTCTCTACGCGCGCCTCGCCGTCGCACCCGAGATCCGGGGGACCGACGAGCAGGACTACGCCCTCGTCGAACGGCTCCCCGGCGGTGCCGTGCGGGTGCGCATCTGGGCGGGAGCGGAGCCCCGGGGGGAGCCGTACCGGGAGCGCCTCCTTCTCCCCGGCGAGACGGAGGAGGTCCGCCTCTTCCTACACGGCGGGGACGACCAGGCGGTGGTGGAGGGAGATGGGTCGGACATCCTGGTGCGGATCGTCGGCGGCGGGGGCGACGACCGGCTGGTGGACCGCGGACGGAGCGGCCGCACCGTGTTCCACGACGCGAGGGGGGACAACCGGTTCGCCCGCGGCCCCGGGACGGCGGTGGACACGCGCGAGTACCGCGGGCCCGAAAAGAGCCTGGACCCGCGCGCCGACCCGCTGCGCGACTGGGGCGCGGAGTTCTCGCCTTTCACCCCGTTCGTGAGCTGGCGCCCGTTCGCGGAGCTGGTGGTGGGGGGCGGACCCACCCGGACGCGCTACGGCTTCCGGCGCCACCCCTGGGCATCCCTGCAGTCCGTGCGGGCGCTCTGGGCGCCGCTCCACTCTTCCCGCTTCGGGGTCGAGTACCTGGGCCGCTTCCGCCGCACGGGAAGCGACGCGGTGGCCGGGCTTCTCGCGTCCGCCACCGGGCTGGAGGCGGCGGCCTTCTACGGCTTCGGCAACCGCACCGGGGCCCGGCTGGAGCCAGAAGACTACGTGGTGTGGTCGCGACAGCTCCTCCTGCAGCCCGGTCTCGTGCTCCCGCTCGGCGACGCGGTGGCGCTCACCCTGGGCGGCGAGGCGCGCTACACCGACCCGGAGGTGGACGAGGGCACCCCGGCCGCGAGCCTCTCTCCCCCGGGCGCACGCGCCTTCGCCGCCGCGGGAGCGCGGGCGGGCGTCGTCGTGGAGCAGGTGGACGACCCGGCGCTGGCGCGGGAGGGATTCCGCGCGGAGCTGGGGGGCGCGGTGTTCCCGCTGGTCGCGGAGGCGGATGGGGGAACGGCGGCCGGGTTCGGCAGGGTGGGGGCGGTCGCCTCCGGGTACCTTTCGCCCCTGGAGGGCGGGCCCACGCTGGCGCTGCGCGCCGGGGGCGAGAAGCTGTGGGGCCGGTTCCCCTTCCAGTACGCCGCCTTCGTCGGCGGGTCGGAGACGCTGCGCGGGTACTCGCGGCACCGCTTCGCGGGGGACGCCGCGCTCCACGGCACGGCGGAGCTGCGACAGGTGCTCACCCGCCTGGAGCTCGTTACGCGGGGAGACCTGGGCGTCGTCGCGCTCGCGGACGCGGGGCGCGTCTGGCACGACGGCCGGTCGGAGGGCGGGTGGCACACCGCGCTGGGCGGGGGGGTGTTCTTCTCCTCCCTGGGCCGGACGCTCACCGTCACCTACGCCCGCGGGGAGCGGGGGATCCTCTACGCCGGACTCGCGCTCCCGAACTGAACGAGCGTGCTCCCCGGCGGCGGCGCGTTACTGCGAGATCGCGGAAAGCCGTCGCCCTCGAAAGTGTGGAACGCAAATTAAGGTGGGCCTATACACCGTGTCCCGGGTGCTCCAGCGGGTGCGAGAGGATCGCCTCCTCCACCCGCGGGAGGGTCGGAAAACAAAAAAAGCACGGCCACCCGCAGTTCGCGGAGTGACCGTGCTTTAGCCAGTGGGCCTGGGTAGAGTCGAACTACCGACCTCACGCTTATCAGGCGTGCGCTCTAACCACCTGAGCTACAGGCCCTGAAACCAAGATCTGGATGTCTGTGGGATCGACTTACGAGTGACCTTTCTGCTCCCGAAGGAGCTTACTCGGCATACTCTGAAAGGAGGTGATCCAGCCGCAGGTTCCCCTACGGCTACCTTGTTACGACTTCGCCCCAGTCACCGAACTCGCCTTCGACCGCTCCTCCCCTTGCGGGTTAGGTCACGGGCTTCGGGCGCTCCCGACTTCCATGGCGTGACGGGCGGTGTGTACAAGGCCCGGGAACGTATTCACCGTGGTGTAGCTGACCCACGATTACTAGCGATTCCGGCTTCACGCAGTCGAGTTGCAGACTGCGATCCGAACTTGGACCGGGTTTCTCCGATTCGCTCCCCCTCGCGGGCTCGCTGCGGTTTGTCCCGGCCATTGTAGCACGTGTGTGGCCCTGGGCGTAAGGACCATGATGACTTGACGTCGTCCCCACCCTCCTCCGGTTTGTTACCGGCAGTCTCTGCAGAGTCCTCGGCTCTACCCGTTAGCAACAGCAGATAGGGGTTGCGCTCGTTGCGGGACTTAACCCAACATCTCACGACACGAGCTGACGACAGCCATGCAGCACCTGTGCTAGAGCTCCGAAGAGGGGCTCCGCTTTCACGGAGCTTTCTCTAGCATGTCAAGCCCAGGTAAGGTTCTTCGCGTTGCTTCGAATTAAACCACATGCTCCACCGCTTGTGCGGGCCCCCGTCAATTCCTTTGAGTTTCAGCCTTGCGGCCGTACTCCCCAGGCGGGGCACTTATCGCGTTAGCTACGGCACGGAGAGGGCCGATCCCCCCCGCGCCCAGTGCCCATCGTTTACGGCGTGGACTACCAGGGTATCTAATCCTGTTCGCTCCCCACGCTTTCGCGCCTCAGCGTCGGACCATGCCCAGCGAGCCGCCTTCGCCCCCGGTGTTCTTCCGGATCTCTACGCATTCCACCGCTACACCCGGAATTCCGCTCGCCCCTACATGTCCCCAGCCGTCCAGTATCCCCCGCGGACCGGAGTTGAGCTCCGGGCTTGAACGGTGAGACTTAAAAGGCCGCCTGCGCGCGCTTTACGCCCAGTAATTCCGAACAACGCTCGCACCCTCTGTATTACCGCGGCTGCTGGCACAGAGTTAGCCGGTGCTTCCTCCCCGGGTACCGTCACTCCAGAAGGCATTTCCTCCCCTGGGCATTCTTCCCCGGTGACAGCGGTTTACACCCCGAAGGGCTTCCTCCCGCACGCGGCGTCGCTGCGTCAGACTTTCGTCCATTGCGCAAGATTCCCCACTGCTGCCTCCCGTAGGAGTCTGGGCCGTATCTCAGTCCCAATGTGGCCGGTCGTCCTCTCAGACCGGCTACGCGTCGTTGCCTTGGTGGGCCGTTACCCCGCCAAC
>DASYWD010000052.1 GCA_035936415.1 Longimicrobiaceae bacterium | reverse complement strand
GCGCGGGCCTCGCTGGGAGGCGGGCGGTGAGCGCGCTCCGGCTGGCCTCCGCGGCGCTGCTGCTGCTCGCGGGGTGCGCGGAGGGGCGGCGCTTCGCCGCCCCTGAGGTGGGGAGCCCCGCCCCCGCGTACGCCGCCGCCGCCCTTTCCGGCGACACCGTCTCGCTGGACGCCCTGCGGGGGAAGGTGGTGCTCCTGAACGTGTGGGCCACCTGGTGCCACCCCTGCCGCGAGGAGATCCCCGCGCTCCAGGAGCTGCACGAGCGCCACGCCGCCCAGGGGCTGACGCTGGTGGGGGTCAGCGTGGACAACCGCTCCGACCGCGCGGCGGTGGAGGGCTTCGCGCGGGAGTACGGGATGACGTACCCCGTCTGGCTGGACCCGGAGGAGCGGGTCTCCTCCACCTTCCGGACGCTGGGCGTCCCCAGCACCTTCCTGATCGGGCGGGACGGGACGATCCTGTGGAAGCACGTGGGCCCCGTGGACGCCGACGATCCCACGCTCACCCGTCTCCTGGCCGAAGCGCTCGCCGCCCCCTCCGAGGGAACTTTCGGCGCGGACGATGCGTAGCTTCACGGATGCCGAGGGGCGGACGTGGGACGTGGTCCCGGGGCGGGAGTCGTGGGGGACGGTGGTCCTCCTCTTCTCCCCCCGCCAGGGGAGCGGCGCCCGCACCGCGCCGCTCGCGTCCGAAACGGTGCGCGACGCAGACCAGGAGCTCGCGGAGATGACCGAGGAGGCGCTCCGCGAGCGGCTCGCGGAGTCTCGTCCCTGGGAGGGCTGACCTTCCGGTACGCTCTCCATCCGAACCCCATGCCCGAGGAGGCCATCGTGCGATCCCTGCGCAGAATCCTGTTCCTTCTCGTCCCGGTGCTCTTCCTGGCCGGGTGCGGCGCACGGCAGGGCACGCCCTCCGCCGCCGATCCGCAGACCCGGACCACGGTGCGCGTGGAGAACCGGAGCTGGTCCGCGGTGAACGTGTACGCCGTCCGCGCCGGCGGCTCGCAGCGGGTGCGCCTGGGCACGGTGCAGGCCGTCTCGACGCAGGTCCTGACCATCCCGCGCCAGGTGGTGGCGGGGGTCTCGAGGCTGCAGTTCCTGATCGACCCCATCGGGAGCAGCCGTACCCCCCTCAGCCAGGAGATCTCCGTCCGCGAGGGCGACGAGATCACGCTCTACGTCCCGAACGCCTGAGCTTCGTCCACCGATTACGGCGGACCGCTCCGCGCGGGTACGGCAGGAACGAGAACGGCGCCCCTTCGGGCGCCGTTCTCGTTCTTCGCTGGGGCTTTCGCGCGCGGCGGTCGGGGGCGGGGGTGGCACTCCGGAAGAAGTGTAACTCGCTTCGCTCAAACATCCACTTCTTCCTCCGACCACCCCCGCCCCCTCCCTGCGACCCTCCCGGTAAGAGAGCCACGCGCGCTCCAGTTGATCCCCTCTGCCAGACTTGGGAGAGGGTGGCGGCTCTCGGGCCGCCGGGTGAGGGCCGTCGCAGGCTATTCCCGGTTCCCCGCCTTCGATCCCAGCCAGCTCTCCCGGAACCTGCGGACCGCGGGCGTGACCGGACGTCCTGCCGACTCGTACGTCACGACCTCCAGCATCGGGCTCTCGACGGTCCGCGGTGAGGCGGTGCGGCGCTCCCCGCGCTGCTCGTACTCGATGGGCAGTGCGTCGCCGGGCTTCGCGGCCCCCAGCACGGCCTCCAGCTCCGCCCGCGAGGCCACCGGCCGGCCGCCCACGGAGTGGATCCGGTCGCCGCGCGTCAGCCCGGCATCGTACAGCGGCGAGCCCGCCAGCGGGTAGGCGCCCACCGAGGCGCCGGTGCTGTCGAACGCGACCACGGCCTCGCCGATCCAGGCGCGACCCGGCTGCGCCTTCCGCACGAGCAGCCCGGCCGGGGCGAGGAGCCGCTCGAAGTCCGGCGCCTCGTGGCCCTCCACGTAGCGGCGGAAGAAGTCCTCCGCGAAGGCGCGGTCGCCGGTGAGCGCCGCCAGCGTGTTCCGCAGGTCCTCGTGCGTGTACGGCTTCTGCGGCGTGAGCGAGCGCGGGTCCTGGTGGCGGCCGAAGTCGCGCCAGAGCGCCCGCATGTACTCGTCCAGCGTCTTCCCGCGGGCGCGGAGCTCCAGGTCCAGCGCCAGCCCGATCCCGGCCCCCCCGGTGTAGTACGAGATGTAGGTGTTGCCGCGGTTGTGCGGGTCCACCGAGGTGGCGGCGTCCACGAAGGGCGCCTGCATGCTCATCTCGACGGGGGAGAAGAGCCGCCGTCCGGGCGAGAGCGTGACGGTGTTGATGGTCCCCGCGAGCGAGGGGAGGTACTGCTCCAGCCCGGTCAGCCCGGCGCGCTTGATGAAGAGCGGCGTGTAGTACTGCGTGAACCCCTCCGCGAACCAGAGCTCGCCCGACATGTCGGCGGCGGTGAAGTCGAACGGCTCCAGCGAGGCCGGGCGGAGCCGCTCCACGTTCCAGGTGTGGAAGAACTCGTGCGACACCGTCCCCAGGTTCGCCAGGGCGCCCGTGGAGAGCGGCCGGGTGCTGGTGAGCACGGTGGAGTTGCGGTGCTCCATCCCGTCGCCGGACACCTGGGGGAGGTAGTCGGCCAGGAAGGTGTAGGTGCCGTAGTCGAAGTCCGGGAGCCCGCCCATGGCCGCGGCCTGCTCCGCCACCACCTTCTTCGCCATCTCCGTGAACGCTTCCGCCTCCGCGGAAGTCCCGGCGTGGTGCAGCGCGATGCGGATGGTGTACGTCTTCCCGCCCGAGCGCACCTGCCAGCTCCGCAAGTCGTGCGCGCTCACCTCGGCGGGCGAGTCCAGGAAGTACTCCAGGTTCGGCGCGGTGAAGGTGTACGGGTCGCTCGTGGGGACGAGCTGCGTCGCCACCTTCCAGGCGGGGTCCGGGGCGCGGAAGGTGACCCGCACCGGCCGGTCTTCCAGACCCCGCGCCCACATGTACGTGGCGGGGGCGTTCAGGTGCGCGTGGGTGTTGTCGATCTGCGCGTACGTTCCGTCGCCGCGGTCGCCGAAGAGCGTGTAGGTCATGCGCACCGTGCCGTCGTGCCCGGCCACGCTCCAGCGGTACGGGTCCGGCCGGGTCACCGCGAGCGGACGCCCCTGCGCGTCGAACGCCTTCACGGCGTAGACGTTCTTGGCGAACTCGTGCAGGGCGTAGCGGCCCGGCGAGGTGCGGCTCATCCACACCTCCAGCGGCCGGCCGGCCGGGAGGTCCGGGAAGGTCACGCTGACCTCCGCCTCGTGGTGCACGGCGTTGGGGAAGGCGACCTCGTACGTGACCGGCGCCTGCGCGGCGGCGTGTGTCGCGGCGAGGAGGAAGACGATCGGGAGCGCGCGGACTTTCATTCCATCCGGGGGTGCGGGTCGTGTGCGGTGCGCGGGCAGTCTACGGCGCGGACCGGCGCGCGGCAAACCCGCCCGGCCTTGTACCAGGCGGGCGGGCGTTCGTTTCACCGCGGCAGGATACGGCGGGGACCGGACCGATCCTGCCGGGCGCAAGGGCCGCTCAGCGCGGGGAAGTCCGCCGTCGCTACCTTCGTCCCGGCACCGGGAACATGAGGAAGACCAGCGCCAGGAAGATCAGCCCGGTGAAGTAGCGCTGCGGGTCGCCGGTGAGGAGGTAGTAGACGCCGCCCCAGAGCGCCGTGACCTCCCCGAGCGCCCACCCTGCGACCAGGAGCGGCCGCGCGCGCCCCGGGTCGGCCTGGCGCCGCTGCAGCGAGCGCACCAGGAGCACGCCGCCGCCGGCGAGCACCCACACGGCCAGCGACACGTAGGAGAGGGTGTCGCGGTCCACCGCGCTCGGCGCCCACCCGGGCTGCCGCTGGAGGTACCAGACCACCGCCCCGAAGCCGAGGACCGCCGTGAGGATCGCCAGGCGGACCAGCGCCAGGGCGGCGGGGCGGGGCCCGGAAGGGGAGGGAGCCGGAGCCATGCGTCAGACCCTCACCTTCACGACCACCTTCCGGACGCGGTGCCGCCCGCCGGCCATGCACCCCGGCTTGTGCCCGTCGCCCGGGTACAGCACGGCCAGGTCGCCGGGGCGGAGCAGCAGCGAGCTGGCATGCTTCGGCTCCTCGTAGAAGACCACGTCGCGCTCCGGGTCGTACGGCTCCGCGGGCGTGAGCAGGCGGACGGGCGCGTGCAGGATCCGCTCCTCCCCCTCCGCCACGTACTGCACGTCCAGGTGCGCCCGGTGCGACTCGAAGCGCTTCTCGGTGGACGGCCCCGTCTCGTACGTCTGCACCAGCGCGAACACCCGCTCCCCATCCACCGGATGCCGCCCGTCCGGCGTCGCCGGGTCGAACGCGCGCAGGTAGCCCAGGGCGGCGCGGAGCCCTTCGGAAAGCGCGGAGTCGTCGAGGGCCTGGAGGGAGTCGAGGAGCATGAGTGCGAGAGTGCGAAGTGCGACACGGCATCCCGCGCCGGGAGATCACGGCACGGGCGCCGTTGGTGGTTCCGCAGTACCCATATGATGCCGTACGGAGGGAGACAGCCGGGTAGTTTCGGCTGGCTCACTCCGGCGAGGGGAGACAGGCCGGCGGTTTGGCCTGGCTCCCGGAGCCCGTGCAGGAGACAAGCCGGCTGTTTGGCTTGGCTCCGGAGCGGCCCGTCTCTACGACTCCTCGGAAGAGAAACCCCCGGACTCGACGAAATCGATGCCGCGGGCCGTGATGCGCAGGGTGAGGCCGGTGCCGCCCATCCCCTTCACGTACCCGTGGTCCTCGTGGTACCGGGCGATCCGCTCGGCGTCGGTCCGCGAGAGCCCCAGCTCCTCGGCGATCTCGTAGCCGTCCTCGTACACCACCCCGTCCTCCTCGCTGCTCCGGTACAGGCGCTCCAGGAAGCGGCGGCGGTCCTCGCGGCGGCGGCGGACCACCTCCGGGTCCGCCCCTCCCGCGCTCACCGCGGCCTCCGCGTGGGGGCGCGCCTCACTTGACGAAGCTCCGCAGCAGCTCCCCCATCCGCACGTCGTACGGGTCGGGGGAGGGGTCGTCGTCGGCGACGTCGGGCTTCTCCTGCGGGGTCTCCAGGATCAGCGGGACGTCGCGGCTGCGGGGGTCGTTCAGGAGCCAGCGGAAGGCTTCCTCGCCGATCTCCCCCTCGCCGATCAGCACGTGGCGGTCCCTGTTGGTGCCCAGCCCGCCCTCGCTGTCGTTGAGGTGGAAGAAGGAGGGCTTTTCCCCGGTCTCCCCCTCCCATTCGTCCAGGATCGCCCGGAGCGCCTTCTCCGACCCGGCGATGTCGTAGCCGGAGGCGTACAGGTGGCAGGTGTCCAGCCCGTAGCCGGTGCGCGGGCGCAGCTCGTCGGGGACGTGGCGGAGGATGTCGGCCACCTCGGCGGCGGTGCGCCCCAGTGTCTGCCCGGCCCCCGCGGTGTTCTCCACCAGGAGCCGGGTGCTCCCCTCCGTCTTCCGCAGCGCGGCCGTGATCGCCTTCGCCACCCGCTCCGCGGCGGCGGCCCGGTCGCCGTCGGAGGCGGAGCCGGGGTGGAAGCAGACGGCGCCCACCCCCAGCGCCGTGGAGCGCTCCAGCTCCTTGGCGAGCCCCGCGGCGGCGCGCTCCCACTTGGCCGGGTCCGGCGTGGCGACCCCCAGGACGTAGGCGCCGTGCACCACCACGTGCTCCGGCCGGATCCCGGCCTCGCGCAGGGCGGCGTTGAAGCGCTCGGCCTTCTCCGGCTTCATCCCCGCCCGGTCGCCGTAGAAGCGCGGGGGCGCGGTGAAGACCTGGAGCGCCTTCATCCCGGCGCCGCCCGCGCGCAGGGCGGCCATGTGGATCCCGCCGTTGTCGATGGTGTGTGCGCCGATGTACCGGGGCATCTTCGTGGAGTCTGGGGGTGCGCATGGCCGGAGCGGCCCGGGACGGGAAGCTAGGGCCGGGGCGGAGGGGCGGGCAACCGTCGCGTCCTCCCGCGCCCGGGGAGCACGCACCTTGCAGGTCCTTCTCCTTCCCGCATCCCCGGCATTCCCGCGGGAACCCTGGAGGCATCATGAAGACAGTCGCCCTGCTCGCCGCCACGCTGTCCGTGCTCCTCGCCGCGGGGGCCGCGGCGCAGGACCCGGCGCCCGCACCGCCGTCCGCCCCGGACGGGGTGGCCTCCGCGTTCCAGGCC
>DASYWD010000051.1 GCA_035936415.1 Longimicrobiaceae bacterium | reverse complement strand
CCCCCCCCCCCCCCCCGCGTCCCGGACCCTCAGAACTCGTACTTCAGCCGCAGCAGCGCAAGGCGGCCGATGGCCGGCGCGCCCGGGAAGGCACGGTAGTCCTCGTCCAGGAGGTTCTGCACGGTGAGCTGCAGCGCCGTGTCACGGAACCGCGGGATCCGATAGCCGAGCGTCAGGTCGAAGAGCGTGTAGCTGTCCACGCAGTCCTCGGCGAGGACGGCCTTTGCGAACTCGCCCCCGAGGCACTTGAGGCCGACGAACACGCCCGAGTTGACCGGAAACGAGGAGTTGTGCCGGACGCGGGCCTCGCCGTTGACGCCGGCCACGTCGTTGCGGTACAGGAGCGCCAGGCTCCCCTTCCGCTTCGGGGCGTTCAGCGTGACCAGCCCGGCGTTCTCCGTCTGGAACGCGTCGTCGCTCACGAACGAGGCCGTTGCGTTCAGCGAGAAGCGGTCGCCGAGGAGCGCGGTGGCCGAAAGGTCAGAGCCCCACAGGTCGATGGCCTCGTCCACGTTGGTGTAGGTCACCAGGAGCTGCCCGCCGTTCGCGTTCACGTTCTGGGCGGTGATGACCCCGACCGGAATCCGTGCGAGGTTGGGCGTGAGCTGCCCCGCCAGCGCGACGGCCTGCTGCTGCGCGGCACTCTGCGGAAGCCCCGCCCCCATGAAGAACCGGGTGAGCTCGGGGACGAGGAAGGCGGCCGTCTGCTGTCCGTTGAGCAGCAGGAGGGGGGTCTGGATGGTGAGCGGCGTGACCAGGTTCTCCCGCCGGGACCGCCACACGTCGGCCGCCACGAGCAGCCTGGACCCGATGATCCCCTTGTAGCCGACTTCGAACGTGGTGGAGGTGGACTCGCGGATCGGGTCCACGTCGGCCAGGTCGAGCGTGGAGAGCGGGCCGGGAGTGGCTCCCGCGACCACCGGGAGGTAGTTCAGCCCCACCTGCGCGTCCGTGGGCCGTAGCCCGCTGAGGAAGGCCACCAGCGCCGGGGGGAGCGGCTGCCCCTGCGCAGCGGCGCTCTGCGCCAGCACGCCCACCGCCACCGGCCAGAAGACGGTGGAGCTCGCCGGGACCACGCCCTGCACGAACGGGGAGCGCGCAATGTAGCCGCCGTTCGGCTGGCGGAACTGGAAGCCGGTGTCGCCCGTCCCCTGAATCCGCAGGCTGTAGCCGAGCCGGGCCAGGTCCTCGTTGGGAATCGAGGATCCCAGGTCAAGGAACTGGTTGAGCGAGCTGGGCGTGGTGAACGCCCGGTTGAAGCTGACCCGGAAGGCCTGGTTCTCCGCGGGCTTGAAGACCAGCGCGGCGCGCGGGGAGAAGACCGGGTCCGGGAGCGCCGAGTGCGTGTCCACCCGCCCGGCGAGCACCAGGTCGAACCGGGAGGAGAGCGCCGTCTCGGACTGCAGGTAGACGCCCGCCTCCCGTGTCTGGTCGTCGTCCTCGTACAGCCCGTTGATGGTGCCGTTGGTGATCGGGTTCGTGTACTGGACGTCGCCGCCGTAGGTGAAGTTCTGCCGCTCGCCCAGGCGGAAGCCGTGCTGGACCTGGGCCACCGCCATCCGGGACTGGTCCTGGATGGGTGCACCGTTGCGCAGGAGGAAGGTGCCTCCGGCGTCGCTGGTGTTGAGGTAGGCCTGGGCGAAGAGGCGGTTCCAGTTGGTCCGCACCTGGTAGTAGCGCGAGGTCCAGTCCCGCACCTGTGAAGCCCCGAGCCCGGTCAGCTCCACCCCGCTCACCTGCGTGCTGGTGCCGAACGAGAAGATGGTGGTCAGGTCCGGCGTGACCCGCCAGTCCGCGCGGGCCTCGCCGCTCCAGCGCTCCGCCTGCGGGTCGCGCAGCCCGATGCGCGCGATGCGCTCGTCGGCCGCCGCCGGCTGGATCCCCGTCGCCCGGATCAGGTCCGCCCGGAAGAAGGCGAGGTTGGAGGCGAACTTCTCCCGCTCGATCACCTCGGCCCGGTCCACGTACGGGAACTCGTCGGCCCGGAAGTACTGCCCGGAGACCTTGAAGCCGAAGTTGTCGCCCAGGAGGTGCGCGGTGCGGAAGGTCCCGTGCATCAGGTCCTGGCTGCCCCCGGTCAGGGAGAGGCTGGTCCCCTGGTCGTCGAGCGGCGACTTGGTGATGATGTGCAGGATCCCGTTGGCCGTGTTGGGGCCGTAGAGCGCCGCACCGGGCCCGAGCACGACCTCCATCCGCTGCAGGTCCTCGTTGGTCGAGGGGATGAAGTGCAGCAGGTTCACGCGGAGCGAGGGGACGCCCGCGATCCGGTTGTCGGTGAGGGCGTGGAGCGAGCCGGAGAAGATGTTGTTGAAGCCGCGCGCCACCACGGTGCTGGACTGAATCCCGGTGGTGGCGATGTCGACCCCCGGGGTGTTGCGGAGGTGCTCCGCCACGCTCGCCGCGGGGCGCTCGTCCACCGCCCTCTCGCCCACCACCTCGACGCGGGCGGGGGCGTTCACCGCCTTCTCGGGGCGCTTGGAGGCGGAGACCACGATGGGGTCAAGGTCCACCTTCTTGATGGTGTCCTGGGCCGCCTGGGGCGGCAGCGCCTGCGCGCCCGCGGCCGGCACGGCACAGAGGGCCGCAACGACCGCGGGAATCAGACTGCTTGCACGACTGCGCATGCAATACCTCCGGATGGGGGACGCGGGAAGGGTTCCCGGTACGGGACTGCTGAGGACGGCCGGAAGAAACGGCGGCGCGGACGCGCCGAAGGTGCGGTTGCGGCCCCGGACCGCCCGCGGAGGACGCGGAACGGGAGTGTCCGGGCCGTAAGACGCTCTAGGATAAAGGGGAGAGCCGCACTAAAGCAAGGGCATCATGCGGCGGGGTGCGGGGAGAGACGGGGGAAGGCCCCTGGATCCAGGGGCCTTCCCCCTCCCTTTCCGCCGCGGCCGATCAGACCCAGGTACGCTGGATCTTGCCGATGGCGTCGATGCGGCGCTCGGCGATGCGGTCGGCGGCCTGGTAGGTGGGAATCCCCGTCTCCCGCGCCAGCTCGTACAGCTGGATGAGGGTGCCGTAGATCTCGCCCGCCTTGCGCATGGCGCGCTCCGCGCTCCACCCGTTCAGCTCGCCGTACACGTTGATCAGCCCACCCGCGTTGATCACGTAGTCGGGCGCGTACAGGATCCCGCGCTCGTGGAGCATGTCGCCGTGGCGCTCCTCGGCGAGCACGTTGTTGGCCGCGCCCGCGACCATCGACACGTTGAGGCGCGGCAGCGTCGCGTCGTTCACGGTGGCGCCCAGCGCGCAGGGGGCGTACACGTCCGCCTCCACGTCGTAGATCGCGTCTGGCGCCACCGCCTTCGCGCCGAACTCGTGGACGACGCGGTTGATGCGGTCCTGGTCGATGTCGGTAACCACCAGCTCCGCGCCCTCCCCCGCCAGGTACTGGCAGAGGTAGTAGCCCACGTGTCCCAGCCCCTGCACGGCGACGCGCCTCCCGGAAAGCTCGTCGGAGCCGAGCTTGGCCTGCGCCGTCGCCTTGATGCCGCGGTAGGTGCCGAAGGCGGTCACCGGCGAGGGGTCGCCCGAGGTGTCGCCGCGGCCGGTGACGTGCTCCGTCTCCATGTGGACGTAGTCCATGTCGGTGACCGAGGTGCCCACGTCCTCCGCGGTGATGTAGCGGCCCTTGAGGCTCTCCACGAAGCGCCCGTGCGCCCGGAAGATCTCCTCGCGCCGGGTGGTCCGCGGGTCGCCGATGATGACCGACTTCCCGCCGCCCAGGTTGAGCCCGGCCACCGCGGCCTTGTAGGTCATCCCGCGCGACAGGCGGAGCGCGTCGATGAACGCCTCCTCGTCGGAGTTGTAGTTCCAGAACCGGGTGCCGCCGAGCGCCGGGCCGAGCGTCGTGTTGTGGATCGCGATGATCCCCTTGTAGCCGCACGACGGCTCGTTGCAGAAGACCACCTGCTCGTGATCGTGCTCACCGATGAGCGAAAACAGTTCCATTCTCAGACCCTTCTGGGTGGTTAAGGTCTCCCGGGCGCGGTCCCGCGCGCCCGTGCGCGGCTGCGGCGGCGAGCCGCCTAGCGGTACAGCTCGCGAGCGATGACGACTCGCTGGACTTCGCTCGTGCCTTCGTAGATCTCCGTCACCTTCGCATCGCGGAACAGCTTCTCCACCGGGTACTCCTTGACGTAGCCGTACCCGCCGAACACCTGCACCGCCTGGGTGGTCACGTACATGGCCGTCTCGGTGGCGAACAGCTTCGCCATGGAGGCCAGGCGCGTGACCGGCTCGCCCGCGTCCTTGGCCGCCGCGGCGCGGAGGACGAGCCCGCGCGCCGCCTCGATCCGCGTCGCCATGTCGGCGAGCTTGAACTGCATCCCCTGGAAGTCCTTGATCGCCGTGCCGAACTGCTTCCGCTCCGCCGCGTAGGCGAGGGCGTGCTCCAGCGCCGCCTGCGAGATTCCGAGGGCGAGCGCCCCGATCCCCATCCGCCCGCTGTCCAGGCCCTGCAGGGCGTAGATGAACCCCTGCGACGGGTCCCCGAGCACCTGGTCGTCCGGGGCGAAGAGGTCCTTGAAGGCGATCCCCACCGTCTCGGAGGCCCGCTGCCCCATCTTGTCCTCCTTCTTCCCGACGATGTACCCCTCCATGTCGGTGCGGAGGATGAAGGCGCCGATCCCCTTGGCCCCCTTCCGGTCGCCGGGCGAATCGGTGCGGCACATGGCGATGATCACGTCGCCGAAGCCGCCGTTGGTGATCCAGGCCTTGGAGCCGTTCAGCACCCACCCGCCGTCGGCCCGGGTCGCCTGCGCCGACAGCGACGCCGCGTCGGAGCCGGCGTCCGCCTCCGAGAGGGCGAAGCCGCCCAGCCACTCGCCGCGCGCCATGGGGCGGAGGAAGCGCTCCTTCTGCGCGTCCGTCCCCTGCGCCAGGATCATCTGCGTGGGGAGCGAGTTGTGGACCCCCATCGCCACGGCCACGGAAGCGTCGCCCCAGGCGATCTGCTCCAGCGCCAGGAGGTACGACAGGGTGTCGAGCGCGAGCCCGTCCCACTCCTCCGGGAGGAGCATCCCCAGGAACCCCAGCTCCCCCAGCTTCTCGACGACCTCGCGCGGGAAGTGCGCCTCGCGGTCCCACTCCTCGGCGCGGGGGCGCAGCTCGTTCTCGGCGAACTCCCGGGCCAGGTCGCGTATCTGTTGCTGTTCCGGCGTCATTCCGTTGCGTCAGTCCTTGTTCGGGGTCCCGGCCCGGGGCGTCAGTACGTGTAGAAGCCCTCGCCCGTCTTCCGCCCCAGCTTCCCCGCCGCCACGTACTTCCGGAGCAGCGGGCAGGGCCGGTACTTGTCGTCGCCCAGCCCGTCGTGCAGCACCTGCATGATCGCCAGGCAGGTGTCCAGCCCGATCAGGTCGGCGAGCGCCAGCGGACCCATGGGGTGGTTCATCCCCAGCTTCATCACCGTGTCGATGGCCTCCCGGTCCGCCACACCCTCCATGAGGCAGAACACCGCCTCGTTGATCATGGGCATGAGGATCCGGTTGGAGACGAACCCGGGGTAGTCGTTGGCCTCGGCCACGGTCTTCCCCAGCTTCTCCGAGGTCTCCACGACGGTGCGCGTGGTCTCGTCGGAGGTGGCGAGGCCGCGGATGATCTCCACCAGCTTCATGACCGGCACCGGGTTCATGAAGTGCATCCCGATCACCCGGTCGGCGCGCCTGGTCTGCGCGGCGATCTCCGTGATGGAGATGGAGGAGGTGTTGGTGGCGAGAATGGCGTGGTCCGGCGCGGCCTCGTCCAGCGCGCGGAAGATGCGGAACTTGAGGTCCCGGTTCTCCGTGGCGGCCTCCACCACCAGGTCGGCCCCGGCGACGCCCTGCGCGGGGTCGGTGGCGGTGGTGATGCGGCCGAGCGCGGCCGCCTTCTCGTCCTCGGTGTACGCCCCCTTCTTGATCTGCCGGTCCATGTTGCCGGCGATGGTGGCCCGCGCGCGCTCCAGCGCGTCCGCGGCGATGTCCACCATGGTCACGTCGTACCCGTTCTGGGCGAACACGTGGACGATCCCGTTGCCCATCGTCCCCGCCCCCACCACCGCCACCTTCCTGATGTCAGCCATTCGTCGTCGCGGTCCGAAGCGTTGTCGTCATTTCAGCACCAGCCACCCGGCGAAGTAGATCCCGATCAGGATCCCGCCGGTGGCGATGAGCCAGAGGTCCAGCCCCCGTCCCCGGCCGGACCGCGCCGACTGCCTCCGGGCCTCCATCGCGCCACGGACGGAGCCGGCGTCCTCCACGTCGCGGATCCCGATCCCGGGCTGGCCGATCCGCGCCGTGGCCCCGAAGAGCACGGCCATCACCCCCGCCGTCCACACCGTCAGCAGCCAGACCCGCTCGCGATCGGCCGCCGTACGAAGCCCCAGCGCCTCGAACGGGAAGAGGAGCGCGGCCGCGAGCGCCACCGCCGCCGCCACCCCGAAAGCCCACAACCAGAACCGGAGCGCGGAGCCGCTCATGCGCGCGCGTCCTCGCCCGCCACAGCGACATCGCCGTGCTCCCCTCCCCCTTGCGGGGAGGGGCCGGGGGAGGGGGTCTCCGCCAGGAACCCGAGCCGCCGCACGTCCGGGGATTCGCGCAGGTGTGGCGTGCGGACGAGCCACGCCGTCCCCGCCGTGAGCACCAGGGTGGCGGCGAGCCCCGCCTCCGGGCCGAAGCTCCCGCCGGTCCACCAGTCCGGCCCGGTCGAGACGCCGGTGTAGAGCGGCGTGTCGATCTCGAGGCCGCTCACGGGGAGGTCCAGCAGCGTCCCCATGGCCCAGTTCCACCCCATGTGCACCGCCGTGGCGAACCAGAGCGAGCGGGTGCGCAGGTACGCGGCCGCCAGCAACACCCCGGCGAGGAAGATATTCGCGAGCCCCAGCGGCCGGACGTTGGGGTTGTTGGCGTGCACGAGGGCGAACACCAGCGCGGTCGCCACCGCCGCCGCCCAGGGCCCCACCTCCCGCTCCAGGACCTGGAACGGATACCCCCGGAAGAGGACCTCCTCCACCGCGGCGGCCACCGTGAAGAACACCAGCGTCCACGCGGCGAACCGCAGCCAGCCCCCCACCGTCCCCGTGTCGGGGCCCCACACGGCGCCACCGGCCGCGGCGATCAGGGCGGCCGTGGCCGCCAGGAGCGCCATGCCGATCCCCGTGCCCACCAGCGACTCGCGCGCGGCGGCGGGACCCAGCGGGAACCCCAGCGAGGCGAACGGGCGGCGCTCCACCCCCCACATCATCACCCACGCGGCGGCGAGCGCCGCCAGGAGCGAGACCGCGACCCCCGCCAGGCTCAGCCCTCCCAGCGGGAGGCCCAGCGCCTGTGCCATAACCATCCCCACGACGGCGAAGGCGGCGAAAACGATCACGTACAGCCCGATCCTCCACACCGCGCCCCAGATTCGTAGCAGGGCGCCCCGCACTCCCTCGTCCCCCACGTGGGGACCCCGCGCCGTCCGGGTCTCCACGTGGAAGCGCCCCTCAGCTCCCGAAGAGCCGAAGGGCGCGGTCCCGGAAGCGGCCCATGACCAGGGCGACCATGAGGACCTTCACGAGGTCCGCGAGGACGAAGGGCCGCAGCCCGAGGGCGACCGCCGCGTCCACGCTCCCCACCACCGAGAGCCAGGCGAGCCCGCCGGCGTAGATCGCCGCCAGCGCGGCGAGGAGGCCGGGGAGCGCGCGGAGCGTCCCGGAGCGCCCGAGGGCGCCCGCCAGGAAGGCGGCGGCCGGGTAGGCCATGAGGTACCCCCCGGTGGGGCCCAGCAGGTACGCCGCGCCGCCCCCGGCCGCGAAGACCGGGAGCCCCGCCAGCCCCGCGGCCAGGTAGAGCGCCTGGCTGGCCGCGCCGAGCCGCGCCCCCAGCACCGCACCCGCCAGCAGCACGAAGAGCGGCTGCAGCGTGAACGGGACCGGCGTCCCGGGGAGCGGGAGCGCCATCCGCGCGCCGAAGGCGGTCGCGGCGGCGAAGGCCACCACGCCGATGACCCGGCGTAGGGTGAGGGAGGGGACGACCTCGCGGCCGCCCAGCGTCAGCGTGTTCCGAAGTGTGCTCATCTCTTCTCTCGCTCCCGTGGGTTAGACCCGCTCGACCGACAGCGCCACCGCGTCGCCGCCGCCCAGGCAGAGCGTCGCGAGGCCGGTCTCCGCGTCGCGGTCCTTCATCGCGTGCAGCAGGGTGGTCAGCACCCGCGCGCCCGAGGCGCCGATGGGGTGGCCGAGCGCCACCGCGCCGCCATGGACGTTGACGCGGTCCCAGTCCCAGCCGAGCCCGATCCCGTCGGCGAGCGCCTGCACGGCGAACGCTTCGTTGGCCTCGATCAGGTCGTAGTCGCCGATCTCGGTCCCCTGCTTCTGCATCAGCTTCTTCACCGCCTGGATGGGGGCGAAGAACAGCTCCTGCGGGTCCACGGCGCCGGTGGAGTAGGCGGAGATGCGGGCCAGGATGGTGAGGCCGTTGGCGCGCGCGTACTCCTCCGAGACGACGACCACCGCGGAGGCCCCGTCGTTCATGGAGGAGGCGTTCCCAGCGGTCACCACCGGCTCGGTGACGTCCTCCGGCGCGTCCTTCGCGAAGGCCGGCTTGAGCTTGCCGAGCGTCTCCACGCTGCTGTCGGCGCGGGGGCCCTCGTCGGCGTCCACCACGGTCGTGCCCTTGCGGCCGGCGATCTCCACCGGGACGATCTCCTCCCGGAACTTCCCGGCCTGCTGCGCCTCGGCCGCCTTGCGGTGCGATGCCACCGAGAACTCGTCCGCCATCTGCCGGGACACGCCGGCCTTCTTGGCGGTGTACTCGGCGTGGCCGCCCATGTGGACCTCGCAGAACGAGCACCACAGCCCGTCGCGGACCAGCCCGTCCACCAGCGTCTGGTCCCCGAACTTGACGCCGTTGCGGTAGCCGTAGACGTAGAACGGAGCGTTGGACATGGACTCCTGCCCACCCGCCACCGTCACCTGGTTGTCGCCGGCCCGGATGGCCTGGGCCGCGAGCATCACCGCCTTGAGCCCGGAGCCGCACACCTTGTTGATGGTGAGCGCGGACACGGCGGAGGGGAGCCCGGCCTTCATGGCGGCCTGGCGCGCGGGCGCCTGCCCGACGCCGCCCTGCACCACGTTCCCCATGATCACCTCGGCCACGTCCTCGGCGCTCACGCCGGAGCGGGACACCGCCTCGCGGATGGCGATGGCGCCCAGCTCCGGGGCGGAGAGGGTGGAGAGGCCGCCCAGGTAGCGGCCGATCGGGGTGCGGACCGCGCTCACGATCACGGGCGTGGTCTTCGGGTCGTTCGACATCTGGATCATCGTTGCAGTCCCGTTGGTTCAGGCTCGTGTTTCGGCTTCAGACCGGCCGCAGTGCGGCGCCCTTTCCGTCCGGCTCCAGGTACCCCCACGGCGTGGCCGGGTCGTGCGTGGAGACCAGGAGCCACTGCTCCTCTGCGGCCCGCCGGAGGAGGGTGCGCTTGGACTCCAGCGTCACCAGAGGCTCCACGTCGTACCCCATGATCCAGGGGAGCGGCAGGTGCGCCATGGTGGGGACCACGTCGGCGAGGAAGCACGCCGTCTCCCCACCGGAGCGGACCAGTACGGACTGGTGCCAGGGGCAGTGCCCCGGGGTGAGGACGGTCTCGATCCCGGGAAGGATCTCCCCCGCCCCGTCCATGAGCTCCATCCGGCCGGCCTCCATCACCGGAACGAAGTTGTCCGGGAGGTAGCTGGCCTGGGTGCGCTCGTTGGCGCGGTGCGCCCACTCCCACTCGCCGCGCTGCACGTGGTAGCGCGCGTTGGGGAAGGACAGCCGCACGGCGCCCTCCGCGTCGCGGAAGGTGTTCCCCCCTGCGTGGTCGAAGTGGAGGTGGGTGTTCACCACTACCGCGACGTCCTCCGGGGAGAAGCCGGCGTGGCGGACGGCTTCCGGCAGCCGGTCGGCGGCGCCGGAGCCCGGGGCGGCGGCGTTCTCCACCCCGTAGATGTCCATGAACTTCTCCCCCTCCTTGTTGCCCAGCCCGGTCTCGATCAGCACCAGCGCGTCGGGGGTCTCCACCAGGAGGCAGCGAAGCGCCAGCGGGATGCGGTTCCGCGCGTCGGCGGGGATCCGCCGCTCCCAGAGCGGCTTGGGGACCACCCCGAACATGGCGCCGCCGTCCAGCCGCTGCAGCCCCGCCTCCAGCGCGTGGATGCGGAGGTCGCCCAGGGTGCGGGTCCGCACCAGGGGAAGGTCGCCCGCGTGCAGCCTCGCCAGGTCGGCAGCGCTCACGCGGAGTCCATGGAGCGGGGGGTGGCGGTGCGCTTCCGGCGCGGCGTCCGCCTGCCGAGGAAGACGTCCATCCCGTCCCAGTCCACGACTCCGCGCTCTTCCAGCACGTCCAGGAAGCGGAGGAGCACCTTCGCCGTGGCGACGGCATCGTCCAGCGCCCGGTGGCGGGACTCGATCTCCAGCCCGTAGTAGAGGGCCAGCCCGTCCAGCGAGCGGGAGGGGAGCTGCGGCAGGAGCTTGCGCGCCAGCTTCACCGTGCAGAGCTGCCGCCCCACCGGGAGCATCCCGGTGGCGCGCTCCAGCTCCGCGCAGACGAAGCGCCAGTCGAACGGGGCATTGTGGGCGACGAAGACGCGCCCCTCCAGCAGCGGGAGCACCCGATCGGCCACCTGGCCGAAGCGGGGAGCGTCCGCCACCATCCGGTCGGTGATCCCGGTCAGCGAGACGATCATCGAGGGGATGCGCCGCCCCGGGTTCACCAGGGTGGAGAAGGTCTCGCGGATCTCCCCGCCCTCCACGCACACCGCGGCGATCTCGGTGACGCGGTGCCCGCTCCCCGGTGCGCCGCCGGTGGTCTCCACGTCCACCACCACGAAGCGCTCCTCGCGGAGGAGCCGGCGGGGGAGCGCGGCGGCCCCGAGCGACCAGACGCCCTCCGGCGAGACGGTGAAGCGCGGATCGGTGCCCAGCAGCGCGAACACCGCGCCCGCCGCCGCGCGCGGGTCGCCGGAGATCCCCAGCACCTGGGAGGCGAGGACCGCGGTGTCGAGCGGTCCTCGCTCCAGCAGCCGGTGGGCGCGGTCGGTGAGCGTCCCTCCGCGCTCGAAGCGGAGCACGTCGTTGTACGCCGGGGCGCCGGAGCTCACCAGATGTCCTCCCGCAGCACCGGCATCGTCATGCACCGCCCACCTCCGCCGCCGCGGACCAGCTCCGCGCCCTCAAAGGCGATCACCGCCTTGTCACCCTCCTCGATCTCGGCATCGCCGGTGAGGAAGTCGAGCGCGCCCACGATCCGGTACCCGGCCTCGCGCTCCATCTCGTGCATGGTGGCCTCGTTGCGGGTGTACCCCAGGACGATCCCGGGGCGCACCGCCACGAAGTTGCACCCGCTCGCCCACTGCTCGCGCTCCTGCACGGTGGGGTGCTGTCCGCCGCAGCAGATGGGCGCCAGCGGGAGCCCCGCCTGCTTGAGCGCGGCGAACAGGTCGGAGTACTCCTTGACCCCCTTCGCGCCCGGCCGGTAGTGAAGCACCGGGAGGCGCGACGGCCCGAAGAAGTACGGCGGGTACACCACACAGTGGTCGCGGTCCACCATGGTCAGGATCATGTCCAGGTGGATCGCGGGGCTCTCGGTGGGGAGCACCACGATAAGGACGTGCTCCACGCCGGCTTTCTCGCGCAGCCCGTCGATCAGCCCCTCGATCGCCACCGGGGAGGACCGCTCGGAGAGCCCGATCATGGCCAGGTCCGGGCGCAGAATCAGGACGTCGCCGCCTTCGATGGTGTAGTCGCTCCGGTGCTCCTCGGCGCCGTCGTAGATCAGCCCGGCGTTCCCCAGCATGGGGTGGTAGGTGAAGAGCGCCTTCATCACCAGCTCCTCCGTCCACCGCACGGCGTACTTCATCGCCCCGATGATCACGCCCTCGTTCACCACCATCGCCGCGTCGCGGGTGAAGAACAGGTTGGGGAGCGGGGGGAGCTCGTACGAGACCTTGTTGAGGAGCTTGGAGATGGGGCCGGCGGTGCACTCCTTCCCCTCGATGAACCGCGTGATCAGCTCGGCGCCCGTCACCTCCGCCAGCTCGCCGCCCAGCGGCTCGGAGGGGGCGATCTCCATCACGTGGTTGATGAGGAAGCTGCGGACCTCCGGCTCGTCCACGATGTCGGAGAGGAGGTCGCGGACCTCCAGCACCTCGCAGAAGCGCGACAGGATGGCGCGGAAGCGGTGGTGCTCCCGGCGAGCCTGGTCCACGTCGATGATGTCGTCGTACAGGAACTGCTCGCGGTTGGACGGGGTGACGGCGCGCAGCTCGTTCCCCGGGGTGTGGCAGATGACCCGCCGCAGCGGGCCGATCTCGGACGTGACGTGGACGCGGGCGTTCGGGTTCATAGCCCGGGAAGATAGGTGAAGGGCCCGGAGGCGCGCAACCGAAGCCGGCGGGTCAGGATTTGCCTGGGCCGCGGCTGTTCTGCTGCTCGTCGGGGGGGCGGTGGGGCGGGGATGACGGCAAGATGTGGTCCTCGATTGTCGGGCGCGTCGGTCGGCGGGGGGAGGCTCCTCCGTCGGTGCGTAACTCGCCCGGCCGGCGGAGCGAGACGGGGTTGCCGCGCGGGCTCAAACATACGCCCTCCTACGGAGCCTCCCCCCCACCTCCCTCCTGGGACGCTCCGGCGTCGCCGGAGCACGGGGCCCGTCTTCTGTTTCTGTTGCGTTGCTGTTGCCGTGCCGATTGCAGTTGCCGTTCTCCCGAGGGGGCTATCGGCAAAGGGAAATCGTGCGAATCAAGGCGCGCGAGGAGGGGCGACTGAGGCGTACTTCATGTACGCCGCAGGGAGCCCCGACGAGCAGCAACGCAGAGTCGCGCGATTTACCGCAGCCGATTTACCGCAGCCGATCGGAGATGGAATAGGCCAGGCTTTCCAGCTCCACCGTCATGTCCACGTTGCGCAGGGAGACGGTCTCGGGGACGCGCAGGCGGGTGGGGGCGAAGTTGAGGATGGCGCGCACGCCGGCGGCCACTACCCGGTCCACCACGCCCTGGGCGGCGTCGGCGGGGACGGCGACGATCACGATGTCGATCCCCTCCTCGGCCAGCGCCCGGTCCATCTCCGCGTCGGGGCGGACCCGGAGCTGGCCCCACGCGGCGCCCACCTTCGCCGGGTCGGAGTCGAAGACGGCGTGGATATGGAAGCCGCGGCGCTGGAAGTCGCGGTAGGAGATCAGCGCCGAGCCGATCTTCCCCGCCCCCACCAGCGCCACCCGCCAGGTGTTGTTCAGCCCCAGGATGTCGCGGATCTGGCGGACCAGCTCGGGGACGGAGTACCCCAGCCCCCGCTTCCCGAAGGAGCCGAAGAAGGAGAGGTCCTTCCGCACCTGCGCGGAGGTGACCCCCCCACGCCGGGCCAGCTCGTCGCTGGAGATGGTGTCGAGCCCGCGGTCGGCGGCCTCCTGGAGGAAGCGCAGGTAGAGCGAGAGCCTGCGGACGGTGGACTCGGAAATCTTCTTCATTCGCGGCGCACCCACGGAGGCACCCGGGGCGAAGGTTTTGATCTTGTGAATTCTTTCACAAGATAAGCCGCGACAAAACCCGCGTCAACGCCGGGGGACGTCAGCCGCGGCGGGAGGAGCGCCGCGCCGCGAGGGCCCGCGCCAGCACGATGAACTGCTCGGGGGTGAAGGTCTCCGGGCGGTCGCGCAGGTCGAAGCCCAGCTCCGCCCCCAGCGCCTCGGTCTCCTCCGGGGAGAGGCCGTAGGCGTCGCGGAGGATGCGCTGGAACTGCTTGCGCCGCTGGCCGAAGGCGGCGCGGGTCAGATCCCGGAGCGCGACCTCGTCCTCCGGGGACAGGCGGGGCGGGACGTGCGGGGTGATCCGCACCACCGTGGACTCCACGTCCGGGACCGGGCGGAACGACTGCCGGCCCACCTGCAGCACCCGCTCGGCGTCGGCCACGGAGCGGACGCCCACGGCCAGGGCGCCGTAGGCCTTGCTCCCCGGCTCGGCCAGGATCCGGTCCGCCACCTCGCGCTGCACCATGAGCACGACCTCCCGCGGGCGCGGGCGGCGCTCCAGGAGCGAGAAGAGGATGGGCGTGGTGATGTTGTAGGGGATGTTGCCGATGACCCGCAGGGCCCCCGGGTCGGCGGAGAGCCGCTCCAGCGGCACCTCCAGGATGTCGCCGTGCACCACCTCCACCGAGGGGTCGCCCGCGAACTCCTGCTGCAGGCGCGGGGCGAGGTCGTTGTCCAGCTCCACCAGCACCAGCCGGCCGACGCGGCCGGCGAGGTGGCGGGTGAGCGCCCCCTGCCCGGGGCCGATCTCCAGGACCTCGTCGTCCGGACCGGCCCCGAGCGACTCCGCGATGCGGCGCTGCGCGTTGGGATCGACCAGGAAGTTCTGGCCGAGGGAGCGCTTGGCGCGGTGCGGGGCGCCGGGGCGGTCGCCGCCGCCGCGCGGCTTCCGGGACGGGCTCACGGGACGGGGCGCCAGGTCAGAGCCGGACGAGGAGCGCGGTGCGGTCGTCCGCGGGGATGCTCCCCCCGCCCGGCGGCGCGCCCAGCACGAAGAGGCGCTCGATCAGCTCCCGCACCCCCATCCCCCGTCCGCGCGCCACCTCGTCCAGGAGGATGCGCGAGCCCTCCACCTCGCCCGCCTCCAGCGAATCGGAGAGCCCGTCGGTGAAGAGGAAGAGCAGGTCCTCGCCGCGAGCCCACGGCACCTGGTCTTCGTGATACTCCTCCAGGTCCACAATCCCCAGCGGCGGGTCCGTGGCGCGCAGGCGCTCGGTGGCGCCGTCGCCGCGGACGCGGAAGGCGTGGCCGTGCCCGGCGTTGGCGTAGGTGATCCTCCCGCCCTCCGGGTCGATGACCCCGTAGAAGAGGGTGAGGTACATCTCCGTGGTCTCCAGCTCGTCGATCAGGGTGCGGTGCACCCGCCGCAGCACCTCGGCCGGGGGGTCGCCCTCGGACGCGTGGATGGCGACGGCGCTCATGGTGAGCGCCATGATGAGCGCCGCGCCGAAGCCGTGGCTCGACACGTCGCCGATCATGGCCCCCAGCCGGCCCCCCGGGAGGCGGAAGAGGTGGTAGAAGTCGCCCCCCACCGACTCGGCCGGGACGCAGCGCGCCGCCACCTCGGCGTAGCCGTCGAACTGCTCCGTGGACGGGAGGAGCTTGAGCTGGAGGTCGTGCGCCAGCTCCATCTCGCGGACCATCCGCTCCTGGCGCAGGCTCTCCTCCACCAGCCGGCTGTTCTCCACCGCCGCGCCGATCTGGCTGGCGATGGCGGAGAGCAGCTTCAGGTCCCCGGCCGAGAACGCCTCGGAAGTGCTGCGCCCCACCAGGTTGATGACGCCGATGGTGCGCGCCTCCCCCTCCGGCGGGGTGTAGCTCACCGGTACGGAAAGGAAGGAGCCCCGCTGCAGGTTCGTGGCGTCGCAGCCGGGGCGCGGGTACTCCTCGTCCGGTCCCAGGAGCACCGCGTGCCGCTCGCGGAAGACCTGCGCGGTGACGGAGCACGGGTCGGAAACCACGATGGGACCGGGCTGCCCGTCCCCGCCCACGGCGGCGGCGAGCTCCAGCTGCCCCTTTTCGGCGTCGTAGACCCAGAGGGCGGCCCGGCGGGCGCCCAGGATCCCGATCACCTCCTCCAGGATGGTCCCCGCCGCGCTCTCCAGGGAGATGACGGACCCCAGGATCTCGCTGATGGA
The DNA here is from genome assembly GCA_035936415.1 of Longimicrobiaceae bacterium. NCBI lineage: Bacteria > Pseudomonadati > Gemmatimonadota > Longimicrobiia > Longimicrobiales > Longimicrobiaceae > Longimicrobiaceae bacterium. The sequence goes on along the minus strand of DASYWD010000051.1, from coordinate 17,774 downwards.
GTAGAGGAGGGTGATCTCCTCGTAGCGCTCGATGATCTCGCGGCTCATGGAGCGCACCTCCGCGTCGTGCCGGAGGGCGCGCTCCACGCTGCGGGCCAGGAAGCGGGCCAGCGGGCGGGCCTCGTCGGGCGGGGCGCCCAGCACCTCGATCCGGAACCCGCCGCCCGCCCCGTCCTCCAGCTCGGCGGCGTCGGGACCGGGGGCGTGCTCGCCGGCCCCGTACTCCCCGTCCCCGGTGGAGGCCCACCCCGCCCCGGTGCGCGCCCAGACGCGCACCTCGCGCCCGCACTCGCGGCGGAAGTCGTCCACCAGGGCGCGTGCCGCGTCGGGGAGGCGGGCGGGAGGGGAGGCGGGGGGAGACATCGCCGGGGGGATCACTCGCCGGAGGCCCTGCGCAGGGGTTCACCGCAGTGGAGGACGAAGCGCACCTCGTTGCCGCGCTCGTTGTACCGCACCTCGTCCATCAGCTTGTGGAGGAGGAAGATCCCGCGTCCGCCGGAGCGCTCCAGGTTCTCGGGGAGGGTGGGGTCCGGCACCTCGCCCGGCTCGAACCCCTCGCCCTGGTCGCGGACGCAGACGGCCACGCGGCTGGAGCTCAGCTCCACCTCCACGCGGACGCACTTCCCGGGGTCGCGGCGGTTGCCGTAGATGACGGCGTTCGCCAGCGCCTCGCACATCCCCACCCGGAAGTTCAGGGTGAGGCGCGAGCCGTCGAACCGGGCCCCGCGGCAGCGGTCCACCAGGTAGGCGACCGCCCCCTCGATGACGTCCAGGTCGCTGGGGAGCTCCAGGACGAAGGCCACCGGCTCCCCGGCGGCCTCTCCGGCCGGCCCGGCGGCGGCGCCCGGGTCGGCCGCGGGCCGTGCTTCGTGGTTCAGGCGCATTCTGCCGCGGCTCAGAGGGACTGGAGCGCCTCGTCCCGGGAGTCCGCGATGTTGAAGAGCGTGTCCAGCTTGGTGAGCTCGAAGAGGGTCCGGAGGTCCTCGTTGAGGTTGGCGAGGCGCAGCTCTCCGCCCTGCTCCCGGATCTTCTTGGAGAGGCTGACCAGCACCCCGAGCCCGGAGGAGTCGATGTAGCCGGTGTTGGCGAAGTCGATCAGGAACTTGCGCTCCCCGCCCTCCAGCTCGTCGAGCACCTTCTGCTTGAGCTCCTGCCGGTTCCCGACGATGAGCTGGCCGTCCACGTCCACCACCACCACCCCGTTCTGCTTACTCGTCTGGAAGCTCATGGCTCCTCCACGCCTCAGGTTGAATTCCGAACATCCCCCCGCCGCCCGGGCAAGCGATGTGCCATGGGCGGGAAGTGCGAACTGCGACAGCCCCCGCCCACCCCATCGACCACGTCACCGCGATGCACTCTCGCACTCACGCACTTTCGCACTCACGCACTTTCGCACTCACACCCTCGCCGTTACTCCGCCATCAGCGCGGTCATACAGGCGACGTTCACAATATCGTCCACGCTCGCGCCGCGCGAAAGGTCGTTGCAGGGGCGGGCCAGCCCCTGCACGGCGGGCCCCACCGCCTCGGCGCCGCCGAGCCGCTGCACCAGCTTGTAGGCCAGGTTGCCGGCGTCGAGGTCGGGGAAGACCAGGACGTTGGCGTGGCCGGCCACCGGGGAGCCGGGCGCCTTGCGCGCGCCGATGGCCTCGACCAGCGCGGCATCGGCCTGCAGCTCGCCGTCGGCGGGGAGCTCCGGGTGGCGCTCGCGAAACAGCGCCAGCGCCTCGCGCACCTTCGCCACGGAGGGGCCTTCGGCGCTCCCCTTCGTGGAGTAGGAGAGGAAGGCCACGTGCGGCTCGTCGCCCACCACCCGGCGGCGGGCCTGGGCCGCGGCGGCGGCGATGTCGGCGAGCTGCTCGGCGGTGGGGTCCGGGACCACGGCGCCGTCGGTGAAGGTCAGCACCTCCGGGTCGCCGCTCCGGAAGGGGCGGACGACCATGTAGAAGGAGGACGAGACGGTGCGGATCCCCGGCGCGGGGCCCACCGCCCAGAGGGCGGCCCGGATCACGTCGCCGGTGGAGTTCACCGCCCCGGCGACCGAGCCGTCCGCCTCGCCGGCCGCCACCAGGAGCGCGCCGAAGAGGAGGGGGTCGCCCGCGTGGCGGAGGGCCTCCACCTCCGTCATCCCCTTCGCCTTCCGGCGCTCGTGGAGGCGCGCTCCCAGCTCGGGGCGGCGGGCGTCGTGCTCCGGGTCCACCACCTCCACCCGGTCGCCCACGCCCAGGTCGTCCAGGTCCGCGGCGGTCAGGGGACCACCCACCACCAGCGGGCGCACCAACTCCTCCCGGGCGAGGATCGCCACCGCCTCCAGCGTGCGGCGGTCCGCGCCCTCGGGGAAGACGATGCGGCGCGGGTGCTGCTTCGCGCGTGCGCGGACGCGTTCGAGAAAGGTCATGCCGCGCCTCAGAAGATCTCCTCCGGGCGCACGGGCGGCGGATCATCGCCCACGGTGATGCGGCGCAGCACGGCGGCGGGGACGAACGGCGACACGTCGCCGCCCAGCGAGGCGATCTGCCGCACCAGCGTCCCGGAGACGAAGGAGTGCTCGGGGGCGGGGGCCAGGAAGACTGTCTCCAGCCCGGGGGCGAGGCGGCGGTTCATCATCGCCATCTGCAGCTCGTACTCCCAGTCGGCCACGGTCCGGACCCCGCGGACCACCACACCGGCGCCGATGCTGCCGGCGTAGTCCACCAGCAGCCCCTGGAACTCGGCCGCCTCGACCCGCGGCTCGCCGTCGAAGGTCTCGCGGATCATCTCCAGCCGCTCCTGAATGGAAAACATCCCCCGCTTCGTCTGCGTGGGCGAGTGGGCGACCGCGACGACCACCCGGTCGGCGATGGAGAGGGCACGGCGGACCACGTCCTCGTGCCCCGCGGTGAGCGGGTCGAAGGAGCCGGGAAAGAGAGCCACGCGGGGGTCGGCCATTCAGTCGCTCGCGGGGACGAAGGTGAGCGAGGTGTCGCCGTAGCGGCGGGTGCGGGCACCCGGGAGGTCGGGAAGGGCGTCGCCGCGGGCGTGCTCCACGCAGAGGAGGCCGGCGAACGGGACCTCCGCGAAGCGCTCCAGCAGCGCGGCGGCCAGGCCCCGGCCGTATGGCGGGTCGGCGAAGGCGAGGTCGAAGGCCCCCGCCCCCAGCCCGCCGACGAAGCGCATGGCGTCCAGCCGGGCCACGTCGGCGCGCGGCCCGGCGCCCAGGGCGTCCAGGTTGGCCCGGAGCGCCCGGAGCGCCCCCGGGGCGTTCTCGACGAAGACCGCGTGCTCCGCCCCACGGGAGAGTGCCTCCAGGCCCAGCGCTCCGGAGCCCGCGAACAGGTCGAGCACGCGCGCGCCGGGGATCCGGTCGGCGACGGCGCTCATCCATGCCTCGCGGACGCGGTCGGTGGTCGGCCGGGTGGCGCTGCCGGGCGGCGCGGTGATGCGGCGCCCGCCCCACTCCCCGGCGACGATCCTCACCGCTCCGCGGCGCGCACGTCCACCAGCTTCGCCTGCAGCCGGCTCCGGCCGTTCCAGGTGTTCTCCTCCAGCTTGAAGGCCACGTCCAGCGGCCCGCTCGCGAAGCCCGGGTCGGCCAGGCGGTCGCCCATCCCGAAGCCGATGGCCTCCAGCGAGGCGCCGCCGGACGCCAGCGTCATCTTGAGGTGGCTCTGGCCCACCAGCCTCGGGTGGCCGGCCACCCCCACGCCTCGCGCGGCGAACACCGGAGTGGGATTCCCCATCCCGAACGGCCCGGCGTGGCGCAGCATGCGGAACAGCTCGTCCCCGGCCTCGTGCAGCCGCAGCTCCAGGTCGATGCGGACCTCGGGGACCAGGTGGTCCTCGGTGAGCACGGCGCGGGCGCGGGCGTTGAAGGCGGAGCGGAAGGCATCCACCCGGTCGGGGAGGATGGAGCATCCCGCTGCGTAGCGGTGCCCGCCGAAGCGGACCAGGTGCCCCGCGCACTCGCGCAGGGCGTCGTACAGGTGGAACCCGGAGATGGAGCGCGCGCTCCCCTTCCCCTCCCCGGAGCCCGAGAGGGCGATCAGCACCGTGGGGCGGTGGATCCGCTCCACCACGCGGGAAGCCACGATCCCGATCACGCCGGGGTGCCAGCCGTCGGCGGCGAGCACCACCCCCCAGTCGCGGTCCGGGTCGTACACCCGGTCCAGCGTGCGCATCACTTCCCCGAGCGTCTGCCCGTCCACCGCCTGCCGGGAGCGGTTCTCCGCCTCCAGCGACGCGGCGATCTCCGCGGCCTCGGCGGGGTCGTCGGTGAGGAGGAGGTCCACCCCGCGGAGCGCCTCGCTCATCCGCCCCACCGCGTTGATCCGCGGCGCCAGCACGTAGCCCACCTGCGCCGCGGTGATCTCGGCGCGGTCGGCGAGGCCGCAGCTCCGCAGCAGGGCGCGCAGCCCGGGGTTGGGGGTCTGCGCCAGCACCTTGAGGCCCCAGCGCACCAGCGCCCGGTTCTCCCCGGAGAGCGGCGCCAGGTCGGCGATGGTGGCGACGGCCACCAGGTCCAGGAAGGGGTGCAGCCGCTCCTCCGGGAAGCCCACCTCGGCCGCGAGGGCGCAGCACAGCTTGTACGCCACCCCCACCCCGGCGAGCCCCTTGTCGGGGTAGCCGCAGTCGGCGCGGTTGGGGTTCACCACCGCGACGCAGTCCGGGAGGGTGGGCCCGGGGGTGTGGTGGTCGGTCACCACCACGTCGATCCCCGCGCGCCGGGCGCGGTTCACCGCCTCGTGCGCCACGATCCCGCAGTCGCCGGTGAGGATCAGCGTGGCCCCCGCGGACGCGGCGGCCCGGATCCCGGCGTCGGTCAGGTCGTACCCGTCCTCCAGCCGGTGCGGGACGAAGGGGACGGCGCGGGCCCCCATCGCGCGGAGGGCACGGGTGAAGAGCGCGGTCGCGCAGATGCCGTCCACGTCGTAGTCGCCGTGCACGAGCACCGTCTCCCCCGCCCCGATGGCGCGGCGGAGGCGCGACACCGCGTCGGCCATCCCGGCGAGGAGCTGAGGCGGGTGGATCTGCCCCGGGTGGGGGCGGAGGAACTCCCGGGCCGTATGGGGCTCGCCGAAGCCCCGCTGCACCAGGAGGCGGCAGAGCGGCGGGGGGAGGCGGAGCTCGCCTGAGAGGCGTTCCACCGCCGCCGCATCGGGCGTGGCGGGGAAGATCCAGCGGCGGGCGAGGGGGCGCGGCGAGGCGAGGGTCTGCATGCACCAAAGGTATTCCACGGGGGGACCGGCGGGCAAGCGGGAGACCGGAAGCGGTGGGCCCGGCGGGCGGCGGACCGAGGCTGGACGGGGAGCGAGCCCCCTGAGGGGGCCGCCGCCCGCTACGAGAGGCCCAGCGCCTCGTGCAGCCGCTCGCGGTACCCGCGGCTGGAAGTGAGCTTCCGCCCCCCCCGCAGCGCGACCGAGTACTCCCCCTGGAAGAGGGGCTCGATGTGGTCGATCCGCTCCAGGTTCACGATGGTGGAGCGGTGGATCCGCAGGAACCGGGCGGGGTCCAGCTCCGCCTCCAGCGCGGACATAGTCTGGCGGATCAGGTGGTTGCGCTCGCCGGCGTGCACGCGGACGTAGTTCCCCTCCGCCTCGAAGCAGTCCACCTCTTCCACCCGCACGAACCGGATCCGCCCGCCGGAGCGCACCACCAGCCGCTCTAGGTGCTTGCGGCGCGGCCGCATCTCCTGCAGCAGCGTGGCGAGCTGCCCACGCACCTCCTGGTCGCGGCGCAGCCGGATCTGCGTACGGACGCGGTCAAGCGCCTGGGCGAAGCGCGCCCGGTCGAAGGGCTTGAGGAGGTAGTCGAGCGCGCTCGCCTCGAAGGCCCGCAGCGCGAACTCCTCGTAGGCGGTGACGAACACCGTCATGGGCATGCGGTCCACCCCCACCGCCTCGACCACCCCGAAGCCGTCCAGCTCCGGCATCTGCACGTCGAGGAAGACCAGGTCGGGCTCCAGCCCCTCGATGGCCTCCACCGCCTCCCCGCCGTGCCCGCACTCCGCCACCACTTCTACGTCTTCCTCGGCGGCGAGGAGCTGCCGGATCCGCTCCCGGCCCAGCGGCTCGTCGTCCACGATCAGCGCCCGAAGCTTCATCGCTCCTCCTCCCGGTGTGCCTCGACGACTCCGCCGTTCTCGCGCATGGGGATGGACACCGTGACCCGCGTCCCCCCGCCCGGGGCGGGCTCCACCGCGAAGCGGTGCGCCTCGCCGTAGAGCGCCTGGAGCCGCGCACGGGTGTTGGAGAGCCCCACGCCCGTGCCCCGCCCACCCTCCGACGCGCCCACGCCCACCCCGTCGTCCTGCACGACCAGGCGCAGGGCGCCGTCCACCCGCTCCACGGAGACTTCCACCGTGCCGGGCCCGGCCCGCGGCGCGATCCCGTGGCGGATGGCGTTCTCCACCAGCGGCTGCAGGATGAGGTGCGGGACCCGGGCGGCCAGGGTGTCGCGGGCGAGGTGCGTGCGGACGGTCAGCCGGTCGCGGAAGCGGATCTGCTCGATCTCCAGGTACGGCACGAGGAACTCCATCTCCTGCTGGAGCGTCACCTCCTGGGTGTCGTGGTGCTGCAGGCTGAGGCGGAGCAGCACGCTCAGCCGGGCCAGCATCTCGTCGGCGGCCTCCACGTCGCGGTGCATCAGCGTGGAGACGGAGTGCAGGGTGTTGAAGAGAAAGTGCGGGTTGAGCTGCATCTTGAGCGAGGAGAGCCGGGCCTCCGCCAGGTGCCCGGCGAGGCGTGCGGCGTCCATCTCCCGATCGCGCAGCCTCTCGTAGTACTGGACGGCGTAGATCGTCCCCAGGACGAGGACGTAGCTCACCACCTCGCTGTAGAGCACGGGCACCAGGGCCCGGCGCCAGGGGAACGGCGGGGGCTCGCCCACCAGGTAGAGCGACACGAAGGCGCTGAACGGCAGCCACGCCAGCGCGCGGAGAAGCGCCGCGGCCAGGTGGACGCCCACCGCCTGGAGCACGCGGCCGCGCACCAGCGGGAAGCGCCGCGCCAGCCAGAACATCCCCAGGATCGTGGCCGCCCACGCCAGCGCGGTGGCGGCCCCGATCGCCGCGGCGTCGGAGACGGTCACCGTGCCGCCGCCCCGGAGGGGCCGGCCGTACTGCCACACCGAGCTGTTGATGACCGGGATCACGGTCCCCAGGCAGACCACCGTCCATTCGAGCCGGCGGTTCGCGAGCGTGCGCTGTCCCATGGAGGTCCCGGCGGTGGATGCGCCTGCGGCCGTGTCGCCGCGGGGTGGGCGGGTCATGGGGGCGCTGCCCCGGCCGCGCCCTGCGGCGCGTACCCGCGGCAGCGGAGCACGGGGAGGCGCGGGTACTTCGGGAAGGCGGGGTCCGTCTTCGACATCTCGCAGAGATAGAAGGTGCTCCCCTTCCCGCTGCGGACCTCGCGCACGTGGAGGCAGCCGGCACACAGTCCCGGCGACGGCTCCGGGGGGGCGAGGTGGCGGCGGAGCGCCTCCGAGGCGGGGTCGCCGGGGGGGCGTCCGCTCACCCCGCCACCTCCACCTCGACGGGGAGCGCCTCGTGCTCGCGGAGCACCCGCTCGGCGTCCTGCCAGGCCAGCACCGCGTCGGGAGCGGGGGGCGACTGGACCCGGAACCCGGAGGCGTCCACCACCGCCTGGGTGGGGACCCGCCCCTCCGGGCCGAGAAAGAGTCCCTTCACCAGCGCGATGGCGATCAGTTCGCCTCGGCGCTCGAAGCGCTGCTCCACGAAGAACCAGCGGTGGTCCCAGCAGAGGAGCCGGGTGCGGATCTCGTATGTCTGGAAGGGGAGGAGCGAGCGGCGGTAGCGGATCTTCAGCGACCCGACCACCGGGCCCCACTTCCGCCGCCGCAGCGCGCCCAGCACGCCGAGGCGGACGATGAGGTCCAGGCGCCCCAGGTCCATCAGCGTCAGGTAGCGCCCGTTGTTCATGTGCAGGTTGACGTCCAGGTCGTTGGGCCAGACCCGGAAGGTCACGGCGGACTCGTCCAGCGGGGCCAGCCGCGAGCGGAAGAAAGCGGCGACGAGCACCTTGAGGCTGCGCAGGAGAAGGCTCATCCGCCCACGGCCGGCCGCGGCGCCCTCCCCCGCCCCGCCACCTCCCACGACTCCACCGCCTCCTCCCCGCGGACGCCCCACAGCCGCTCGGCCAGGTTGACGGAGACGCAGACGTGGTTGGGGACGATGCGCACCCGCTCGCCCACGCGCGGGCGCCACGCGGTGCCGGAGAGGTCCAGGAGCCCGTGCTCCTCGGAAAGGGCCTTCACCACCACGCCGGGACGGTCCAGCAGCGCGCCGTAGCCGCCGGCCTCCGCCCGCACCTCTTCCTTCGCGAGCGCCTTGGAGCCGGCGTCGACCACCGCCTGCCCCGGCACCGCGGTGCTGACCACGGTGGCGAGGACGGAGTAGGCGCACTCGTCCCAGGTGCAGGCGCCGATCAGCGCGGTCGTGCGGTCGTTGAAGACGTTGGTCCCCGGCCGCACCTCGTTGGTCCCCGAGACCTCGTGCGAGCGCCAGAAGGTGGGGGTGGAGCCGCCGCTGACGACTGCCGGGGGGAGGTCGGCGCGGTCGAGCGCGTCCAGGAAGTCCGCGAGCCGGTCGGAGACGGCGCGCAGGGCGGGCCCCTGCTCGTCGATGGGGCCGCGGACGTGGCCGAGGTAGAACATCACCCCCCGGTACTCCAGCCCCACCTCGGATGCGGCTCGGGCGAGCGCCACCGCGTCGCCGGGCGCCTGCACGCCGACGCGCCCCATCCCGGCGTCGATCTCCACCAGTACCCGGACGCTGCGCCCGGCCTCCCGCGCCGCCCGCCCCAGCTCCGCCGCCACCTCGGCCGAGTCCAGCCCGACCGTGAGGCGCACCCGCTCCGGCAGTGCCATGAGCCGCGCCAGCTTGGAGGCGCCGAGGGGAGGGTACGCCAGGAGAACGTCGTCCGCGATGGCGGACATCACCTCCGCCTCGCGCGGCGTGGCGACGGTGATCCCCACGGCCCCGGCACGGAGCTGCTCCGCGGCCAGCTCGGGGGTCTTGTGCGTCTTCACGTGCGGACGCCAGGCCAGCGCGTGCTCGCGGCAGTAGTCGGCCACGCGGCGCAGGTTGGCGTGCATGGTGTCGACGTCCACCAGCGCGGCGGGCGTCTCGATCTGGTCCAGCGGGATCGGGTGGGTCATGGCGAGGTCCTGGGCTTTCGGCGGCCGGAGGAATGCCCGGCAGGACACGCAAAATGGCACCCCCCGCCCGTCTCCAGCAAGCTCGCGGGACGAGCGCCCGCAGCGCGGGGACGAACGGGGGGATGGGTGCTTCGAACGGAAGCCGGAGCGGGCGGTGGCTGCTCAGCGCTGCGGGCGGGCTCCGTTCTGCGCCTGGCGTACGAATCCGGCCTTCCGCAACAGGCCGCGCTTTCGCATCATCCCGGTGATCTGTTCTTTCTCGACGGTGAGGCGCGTCTGCTGATCAGGGTTGGCGACGGCCATCTCACGCTCGATCTCCGTCAACCGCTCTTCGAAGGGGCGTGCCAGGAGATCACGGACGTTCGCCTGGAAGAACTCCTCGGCGTCGCCCATCTCCTGCAGCTCGGGGTCGCCGCGCAGCTCCTCCAGGACGGGGAGCACCTCCGGCGGGAATCCTTCCAGCCACTCTCCCTCCCCGTCACGGCTCCCCTCCAGCTCGATCAGCTTCTCGAAGATGTTGCGGTAGATGGGGTAGCGGAACTCCTCCGGCCCCACGACACGCACCGTGCGCTCCACCCAGGTCTCGTCGCGCAGCATCAGCAGGAGCAGGTTGCGCTCGGGCCCCAGGCTCGGCGCGACCACCAGCGCGGGCGGAGCTCCGAAGTCCTCCGCCCGCCGGCCCTCGTTCCGCTCGCGGCGCTCCGGGTACCCCCGCGGACGGGTGTCGCGCGCGGGGGCCTCGGCCACCTCCTTCTGCAGCGTTTCCTGCGGCACGCCGGTCTTCTCCGACAGGCGGCGCAGGTAGACGCCGCGGAGCACCTCGTCGGAGGCGGCGCGGATGGTGGGCATCAGCGCGTCGATGGAGCGCCGCGTCCCGGAGATGCTGTCGAACAGCCCCTTCCGCTCCAGGATCTGGATCTTGCGCTCCAGCACGTCCACCGCGTCGTCCAGGTACTTCCGCAGCGCGGCCTGCCCCTTCGCGCGCACCAGCGAGTCCGGGTCCTCGCCCTCCGGGAGGGTGGCGACCAGGACCTCCACCGCGGCGCGCAGGAGCTCGTCGCCGGAGCGGAAGGTGGCCTTGAGGCCGGCCTTGTCGCTGTCGTACAGGAGGATGGCGCGGGGGGCGTAGCGCCCGATCAGCTCGGCCTGGGCCTCGGTCATGGCCGTGCCCAGCGGCGCGACGGCGTTCTCCACCCCGTGCGCGGCGAGGGAGACGTAGTCCATGTATCCCTCCACCACCAGCGCCGCCTCGGCTTTGCGGATGGCGCCGCGGCTCCACCCCAGCCCGTAGAGCAGGTCGCCCTTGTGGTAGATGGGAGTCTCGGGCGAGTTCAGGTACTTGGGGACGTGCTCCTCGGCCTTCCCCAGGATCCGCCCCCCGAAGGCGACCACGCGCCCGCCCAGGTCCTCGATGGGGAAGATGATCCGCCCGCGGAAGGCGTCGTACGGCTCGCGGTTCCCCTTCTGCGACTCCTTCACCAGGCCGAGCGACAGGAGCAGGTCGTTGCCGATCCCCTGCTTGCGCGCCGCGTCGCCGAAGGCGGTCCACTCCTCCGGGGCCCACCCCAGCCCGAAGCGCTCCGCCGCCTCCCGGCCGATCCCGCGCCCCTCCAGGTACTCGCGCGCCTTCTTTCCCTCCGCGTCGTCCCAGAGCCGGCGGCGGAACCACTCCGCGGCGAAGTCGTTGGTCTCGTAGAGGCGGCGGTTGGGGTCGTCCTCCGGCCGGCGCTCCTGCCGCTCCGGGATCTCCACGCCGGCGCGGGCGGCCACGAAGCGGACCGCGTCCAGGAAGTCCATCCCCAGGTGCTTCATGGGGAAGGAGAAGATGTCCCCCGCCTCACCGCAGGTGAAGCACTTGAAGACGTTCTTGGACGGGTCGACGGAGAAGTTGGGCCCGGAGCCGCCATGCAGCGGGCACGGCCCGCGGAAGGTCCTCCCCGAGCGCTTCAGGCGCGTATGCTCGGAGACGATCTCCACCAGGTCGCCGCGGTGGCGGACCTCTTCGATGACGGAGTCGGGGATGGACATCTACGGGTTGCTCCGGCGATTCGGAGAGAGGCCTACCAGCACCGAACGGATACCGAAGATAAACCGAAGATAGCGGACCCCGCGAGCGGGCGCGAGGGGGGAGTCAGCCTGGAAGCTTCGGAAGCTGGACGAGAGCGCCGAGCTTACGGAGTACACCTCGGACCACCGGGTCGGGAGCCCGGTCGGCGAACTCCGCCTTCCGCGCACGCCAGTCGAGGTTCTTCACCTGGTCGGAAAGCACCACTCCCTGGACCTTGAGGCCGTCCGGCAGTCCCACCTCGAACGGGTACCCCTTCACGCGGCTGGTGATCGGACAGAACAGCGCCAGCTCCGACCGCGCGTTGTACACCGCGTGCGAGAGCACCAGCGCCGGCCTGCGGCCAGCCTGTTCATGCCCGGCTTGCGGATCGAAGTTGATCCAGACGAGGTCGCCGCGGTCGGGCACGTATCCGGGCTCCCTCACCAGGCTTCGTTCCCGACGCTGGGTCCGGTGTCGATCTCGGGGTGCCGGTTCTCGTCCGTGATCCCGGCTACCAGCTCCTCGAGCGTGTACTCCGGCTCTTCTACCGGGGAGATGACGAGGCGGCCGTCCTCGACCGAGACATCGACCTCCGAGTCCTGGTCGAGCGCCGTCTCTAGGGCCAGTGGCTTGGGGATCCTGACCGCCAGGCTGTTTCCCCACTTCTGGACGCGTGCGCGCATGAACACCTCCGCGATGAAGTATCTACATTGAAGATACGTTCTGGACCGGTGAGAGACAACGCACCCGGGGAGCCCCGGTCACTGTCCTACGCGAACTCCACCACCGTCACCCCCGTGCCTCCCTCGAACAGCTCGCCCGGCCGGTAGACCACCACGCGGCGGTCGTGCTTCAGCAGCTCCTGCACGCGCTCCCGCAGCACCCCCATCCCCTTGCCGTGGATGATGCGGAAGGTGGGGAGCCCCGCCAGGATCGCGTCGTCCAGCGCCTTCCCCAGGCGCATCTCGAGCTCGTCCACGCGCAGGCCGCGCAGGTCCACCTCCGGGCGCGCGTCGGCCGCCGTCGAGGCGTACCCGCCGCCCCACCCGGCTCCCTGCCGCGGCTTCTGCTCCTGGTCCCCCGCCGGGAGCACGGACAGGTCGTCGCGCGGGAGGAGCATGCGCAGCGACCCGGCTTCCACCATCGCCTTCCCGTCGCGCAGCTCCACGACGGTCCCGGTGCGCCCCAGCGACTCGATGCGCACCCGCACGCCAGGCTCCAGCGCCGCCTCGCGAGGGCGGCCGCCGTCGCCGTTCTTCGCGCCCCGCTTCGCCTCGCGCGGGGTGCGCTCCTTCTGCCGGGACGCGGCCTCCTCCACCCGGCGCCGGGCGGCGCGCGCGGCCTCGTCCAGCTTCTCCGACTCCGCGGCCTCGCGGACCCCGCGGATGGCTTCCTCGACCTCCGCGCGCGCCTTGAGCAGGAGGTCGCGCGCCTGCTGGCGGGCGCGGCGCTCCGCGTCCTTCTCGCGGCGGGCCAGCTCGCGGACGCGCTCCTCCAGCTCCTCCCTGAGCGCCTCCGTCTCGCGAAGGCGCGCTTCCGTGCTCGCCAGGTCCGCCGCGAGGCGCTGCTCCTTGGCCTCCAGGTCCAGGAGCAGCTTCGCCACGTCGCGCTCGCCCTGCGGCAGGGTGGACTCGGCGCGCTCCAGCACCGGCGCGGGGAGGCCCAGCCGCCGCGCGATGGCGAGGCCGTAGGAGCGCCCGGGGAGCCCCTTCACCAGCCGGTAGGTGGGCTGCAGCCGCTCCGCGTCGAACTGGAGCGAGGCGTTGACGATCCCGCGCTCCTCCGTCGCCAGGAGCTTGAGCTGCCCCAGGTGCGTGGTGGCGACCGTGAAGGCGGAGCGCCGCGTCAGCTCCACCAGGATCGCGGAGGCGAGCGCCCCGCCTTCCACGGGGTCGGTGCCGCTCCCGATCTCGTCGGTGAGCACCAGCGACTCCCAGTCGGCGCCGTCCAGGGTCTCGCGCAGGTTCTTGAGGTGCGCGGAGAAGGTGGAGAGCGAAGCCTCGATGGACTGCTCGTCGCCGATGTCCGCGAACACGTCGCGGAACACCGGGAGCCGCGTCCCCGCCGCCACGGGCGGGACGACGCCGCTCTGCGCCAGGAGCGAGATCAGCCCCACGGCCTTGAGCAGCACCGTCTTGCCGCCGGTGTTGGGGCCGGAGATGAGGAGGGTGCGCTCCCCCGGGTCCATGCGCAGGTCGAAGGGGACGACGCTCTCCCCGCGCGCCAGGAGGATGGGGTGGAAGCCGCGCACCACCACGTACTCTTCCGTCCCCGCGGGGAGGATCTCGGGGAGGGCCGCTTCCGCCCGGCGGGCGTACCGGGCGCGCGCGAAGACCGCGTCCAGCCGCACCAGCGCACCGAGCGACGCCAGCAGCCCCGCCTGGTGCGGGCGCAGCCGGTCCGTGAGGTCGCGGAGGATGCGCAGCACCGCGCGGCCCTCCGCCGCCTCCAGCTCGCGGAGGTGGTTCATCATCTCCACCGCGGCGGGCGGCTCCACGAAGAGCGTGGCCCCGGTCCCCGACTCGTCGTGGACGATCCCGCCCACCTCGCCGCGGCCCTCGCGGCGCACGGGGATCACGTAGCGCCCCTCGCGCACCGTCACCGAGGCGTCCGCCACCTGGTACTGGGGGGGGAGGGACGCCGCGTACGCGTTCAGGCGCTCCACGATGCGCGAGCGAGCGCCCTTGATCCCCCGACGCAGCCGGTACAGCTCGGGAGAGGCCCCGTCGCGCACCTCGCCGTTCTCCTCCAGGACGCGCTCGATCTCCGCCTCTTCCTTGTCGAGCTGGAGCATCCCCTCGGCCAGCCACCCCAGCGTCGGGAACGCCTCCGCCGCGGGGCGCACCGAGCGGCTCACCGTCCGCGCCGAGGCGAGGAGCGTCCCCAGGTCGCGGAGCATGCGCCCGTCCAGGACGCTCCCCTCGATGCGCAGCCGCTTCAGCGGCTCGCGCACGTCCGGGACCGCCGGGACCGCCCACCCCTCGTCGCGGCCGAGGAAGCGCATCATCTCCCCCACCGTGGCCAGCTCGCCCGCAATCCACCCGGCATCGTCGGAGGGGTCCAGCGCGCGCACCGCTTCCGCCCCCAGCGCGGAGGAAGCGTGGCGCGCGACGACGTCCAGGGCTTCCCCGTATTCGAGGACGTTCAGGGCGTGCGAGTTCATCCGGCGGGACCGCGGGTACGAATGAAAAAAGGCGAAGCCAGCGTGCGCCTCCTGTACCCGGAAGGAGGGGTGGGGGTTCGGGCCGTGGATAGCCGCGCCGTGAGCGCATACTTGACGACTATCGTGCGGAGCGATATCTTTTCCCGCCACTCCCACCAGAGCCGGACGTCGGCCTCGGATCGCACGTCCACCGCAGTTCGCCAGACCAGTCCGCTTTCCGCTGTCCACCCGGACCGGCCCGGCACGGGATCGTGCCCGCGCCGGACCACCGCGGGATCTCCCGCTTCACCCACTCTTCCGTCCTTCCGGAGCACACATGCGAGTTTCTGTAAACAAGCGTTTCCTCGCCCGCATCCTCCCACTCGCCGCGATCCTCGTGGTCGCTCCCGTCGCCCTTTCCGGCGACGCGGGGGTCACCACGAACGAGGCGTGCGGCACGGAGCTCGAGCCCGTCGCGGCCGGGACCTGCTGCCTGAGCAAGACCGCGATCTGCAACGCGGGCGCGGGCGACCACAAGGGCTACTACTACAAGTCGTCCGGCCCGTGCTGACCTGAGGTTCTCGTCCGCTCTGGTGGCCTGGCGATCTTCCCTCGGACCCTGCACTCCCGCGACACCCCTCCGTACGACGAGATGAGACATTCCCTGATCCTCGGCGCCGCGATCCTCGCCAGCGCCGCCTGCTCCGACGGTGCACCGTCGGGGAAGCACGGCCCGGCCAGCCTCGACCACTCCGGGCTCGCCCCGGTGGAGGTGGCCGGCCGGGTCGTCCACGAGAGCGACCTCCTGGGGATCCCGACCGGGCTGGCGGTCGCGGGCCCGTACCTGGCCGTCATCGACGACGGCGCCGATTCGGCGGTGCACGTCCTCCGCAGTGCGGACGGAGCGCTGGTGCGATCGCTGGGGAGACAGGGAGAGGGGCCGGGCGAGTACAAAGGGGCCTGGTCGATCGACCCCGTTCCCGGGAAGCCGGAGGAGTTCTGGGTCTACGACCTGAGCCTCCGCCGCATCACCCACGTGGACCTGGAGCGGCACCACGCCGCGCCGGGGTCGCGCGTGGACACCCGGGTCCTCAAGCTGTCCTCCGGGAGCACGCTCACCGGGCCGATGTGGATCGGCGACACCGTGGTGAGCCCCGGCTTCTTCGTGGACGGCCGCCTGGCGCGGTTCGACACGGACGGCCTGCCGCTGGGGACCGTGGGCGACCTGCCCCCCGGTGGCGACAGGGTCCCCCCGACGGTCCGCCAGGAGGCATACCTGGCGACGCCCGCGACGAACGGGGCGCGTACCCTGATCGCGCTCGGGATGGAGTACGCCGACCTGATCGACGTGCTCCGGCCGGACGGGAGTCTCGTGCGGCGGATCCGCGGCCCCTTCGGCTTCGATCCGCGGTTCACCGTCGCGCGGGGAGCGCACGGCCCCATCATGAGCAGCGGCGACGACATGCGGATGGGATACGTGCACACCGCCGCCACGGACGAGTACGTCTACGCGCTGTTCTCGGGGCGAACGCGGGAGGGATACGGGGAGGACTCCGCCTTCGGGGAGTACGTGCACGTGTACGACTGGGACGGCCACCTGGTGCGCGTGCTGCACCTGGACGCGGCCCTCCTGACCATCGCGGTGGACCCGGAGAACGCCACGCTCTACGGGGTGCGCCACGATCCCAAGCCCGCCGTCGTCGCGTACCCGCTGGCCGGTGCGCTCGGCCTCCGCGGCCCGGTTGCCTCCGCCGCTCAGCCGTAGGAGACGGTTCCGGGGGAGGAGCCCCGCTCGGGGAGCACCAGCCGGAAGGTGCTCCCCTCCCCCACCACGGAATCGACCTCCACCCACCCTCCCAGCAGCTCGGCCAGCCGCCGCGCGATGGTGAGCCCGAGCCCCGTCCCCGGCTGGCTCCCGTCGCCGACCCGCACGAACTCCTCGAAGATCCGCTCCCGCTCCGCCGGCGGGATCCCCGGCCCCTGGTCGGTGACCTCCAGCAGCACGCCGCGCTCCGGCGAGCGGCGGCAGGCCACCCGCACCGGGCGCGCGCCGCCGTACTTCACCGCGTTGGAGAGCAGGTTGAGCAGGATCTGCCGGAGGCGGCGGGGGTCGGTCGCCAGGGTCTCCGGGGCATCCTCCACCTCCACGAGGAGCGCGCACCCGTTCTCGTCCGCGAGGGGGCGGACGGCGTCGGCGACCTCGCGCAGGAGCTCCGCCACGCGGAACTCCTCGGCGCGCGCCTCCATCTTCCCCGCCTCCAGCCTGGCGAGGTCGAGCACTTCGTTGACCAGCTCCAGGAGCGCCGCCGCGGCGGACTGCGAGCGGTGGATCCCGTCCGCCTGCGCCTCCGCCAGCGGTCCGTAGGCGCCGGAGAGGAGGAGGTCGTTGTACAGCATCACCGCGCTGATGGGGGTGCGCAGCTCGTGGCTCACCATGGCGAAGAAGCGGTTCCGCGCCGCGATGGCGTCGGCGCGGTCCTCCTCCGCCCGGCGGCGGGCCGTCACGTCCTCGGCGATCCCGGCGTCGCGGTACACGTTCCCCTCCTCGTCGCGGATGGGGATCGTGCGCTCGCGGATCCAGCGGACCTCGCCGTCGGGGCGGACGATCCGGTACTCCAGCTCGTACTCGCGCCCGGGAGGCCCGTCCGTGGCGCGAACGACCCGCTCCAGGTCGTCCGGGTGCACGGCGCGCAGCCAGGCGCGCGGCTCCCGGTACAGATCCTCGCGCGAGCGGCCCCAGACGCGGTCGTAGGCGGGGCTCACGTACAGGACCTCGCTCCGGTCCGCGGTGTTCAGGTAGAACACGTCGCGCAGGTTCTCCGCGAGCTGGCGGAACCGCTCCTCGCCCGCGCGCAGCTCCCGCAGCGCGTGCCGGTGCTCGGTGATGTCGCGGTACACCAGGTAGATGGCCACCGGGCTGCCGTCCAGGTGCACCGGCTTCCCCAGGATGGAGACGTCCAGCCGGGTCCCGTCGCGCCGGCGGCGGACGGTGTCCAGGCTCACGGGGCGCCCGGCGGTCACGGCGCGGGTGACCCGCTCGGCCTCCTCCAGCAGCTCCGGGGGGACGATCAGGTCGTTGACGAACACCCCGGCGACCTCCTCGGGCCGGTACCCGAACATCCGCAGGAACTCGCCGTTGGCGCGCACCACCCGCTCCTCCACGTCGAGCAGGGCGATCCCCTCGGGCGCGGCCTCGAACAGCTCGTCGAGCTGCGCGCGCTGCAGCCGCAGTTCGTGCTGCACCTCGCGCATCCGCACCTCCCTGCAGCGCCACTCCACCTCGCGCGCCGCGGCGGCCGCCAGCTCCGCCAGGGTGGCGAGCTCGTCCGCGCTCCAGCTCCGTGGCAGCGAGTCCAGCACGCCGAGCGCGCCGAAGACCCTCCCGTCCTCCGCCGCGAGCGGCACCCCCGCCCCCGCGGCCATCCCCTGCGCG
>DASYWD010000050.1 GCA_035936415.1 Longimicrobiaceae bacterium | reverse complement strand
CTCCGCCCCGCCGCGGCCGGCGTCGCCGCCGGCCTCCCCCCCGCCGACGCCGACCCCTGGGAGGGCGAGGCGTTCATCCCGTGATCCGGTGACCGAAGTTCTTTCGCGGAGGGGGCCGCGTGAGGGATGCGAGCCCGAAGGGGCGAGACCCGGCGGCTGTTTGCCGGGGCTCGACTCCGTTGGACGAGGTCGTATCTCGTCCTACGGAGCCGCAGCCCGACCCGAGCGCGAGCGAGGGGCACGCCCGAATCGTGAGCCGTTCAGACCGACGCCGTTCAGACCCGTGCCTGCCGCTCCTGCGCGCGGCGGATCTGCAGCGCCCGGTCGGTGCAGCCCAGCACGGCGGCGGCCCGCTGCAGGTTGCCCTCGGCGTCGCCCACGGCGATGCGGATGGCGGCCTCGGAGGCGAGCCGGCCGATCTCCTTGAGCCCCATCCCGAGCGCGAGTGCCCGGCGGATGGCGGTGTCGAAGTCGCCGTCGCGCCAGTCCTCTGCGTCCGCCTCCGCCGGGGGGCGCTCGTCGTCGGGGATGTCCCCCACGGTGACCGGGCCGGGCCCCACGTGGCGGTACGCGACGCGAGCGGCCAGCTGCCGCAGGTCGCGTACGTTCCCGGGGTAGGCACGGCGCACCAGCAGCTCGCGCACGGCGTCGTCCAGGGCGGGCGCCTCGCCCCCCGGGAGGAGCTCGGCCAGGAAATGGAGAAAGAGGGGAACCACGTCCTCGGGCCGGTCGCGCAGCGGGGGCATGCGGCAGGTGACGCTGGCCATGCGGTAGTAGAGGTCGGCGCGGAAGGCGCCGCGGGCTACCTCTTCGGGGAGGTCGCGGTGGGTGGCGCAGACCAGGCGGAAGTCGGTGCGGTGCCAGGCGTTCCCGCCCACGCGCTTGTAGGTGCGCTCCTGCACGACCCGCAGCAGCTGCGCCTGCAGACGCGGCGGCAGCTCCCCCACCTCGTCCAGGAAGAGGGTGCCGCCGTCGGCCAGCGCGAAGGCGCCCTCGCGCGGCCCGGTCGCGCCGGTGAAGGCCCCGCGCTCGTGGCCGAAGAACTCGCTCCCGGAGAGCTCAGGGACCACCGTGGTACAGTCCAGCACCACCAGCTCGCGCTTGCGGGGGCGCCGGTCGAGCGAATGGATGAGCCGTGCCACCAGCTCCTTCCCGGTCCCGCTCTCGCCCAGGATCATCACCGGGGCGTCGGTGAAGCACGCCGCCTCCACCACCTGCCGCAGCAGCGAGCGCCAGCAGGGGCTGGCGCCCACCAGGTTGTTGCGCACGAGCGGGGAGTCGATCAGGCGGTCCACCTCGCTCCAGCGCTGGAAGCGCGCCGCCAGCTCCGCCCCGGGCGATGGGGAGCAGTCCCAGGCCAGCACGTCCGAGGCCCCCGAGCGGAGCAGGCGCCACGCCCCCCCGTCCGCCAGCGCACGGCCGCGCACCGCGACCCCCAGCACCCGGTCCGCCCCGTTCCGGCTGGCACCCCGCAGGAACTCGCAGAGCCCGTCCTCCACCGCGTCGAAGAACACCACCCCCGCGCCGCCCGGCTCCTCCCGCTCCAGCGGCGCGGCGTCGAAGCCTGCGCTGGCGAGCTCCTCCACGCAACCCGGGGGAGGTGCGCACCGATGCGCTCCGAAGACGTGATGCCAGATCCTCGTCTTGGCCACTGGGCGGCGGTCGGAGGTTGGGCGGCAGCGGCGGGAGCGTGGCGCACTGCCTCCCGGGGACCCGCTCCGCCGGGGCGCGGAACAGAGCGGAGGGACCATGGGGATTGCATCTCCCGTTCCCGGGACCGAAACGGGAGGCATGGCGGCAACGCGTTGCGGAGAAACGTCCTGGAAGCCAGCGGCCACAAGGCGTGGCAGCACGAATATGGGTAGGATACGCCTCATCTGGGACACAAACTCCCCAGTTCTACCCCGCGGTCGTCGGGGTGCTGCTGCGGGACGTCGGAGTGGAGGGAGCGGCGCAGGCGCCGCTTCGCGGGAGTGCGAAGGAGGGCGGGCGCGGGCGGTCAGCCGTCCACCAGCTCCACCTCCAGGCCGAACACCTTGCTGAAGAGGCCGGCCTTCTGGCGCAGCGCCCAGCGCTCCAGGAGCAGGTCGCCCTCGGCCTCCACCTCCAGCACCAGCTTTCCCCCGTCCGCTTCGGCGTACACGCCCTCCACGGCCTGCAGGTGCTCGCGGTCCAGGGCGTCGGCGACGCGGAGGAGGGCGGACAGCTTCACCACCCGCTCGCGCTCGCCCGGGTCCAGGCGCTCGAAGGAGTCGTGGGCCGTGGTCGGCTCGCCCTTGCGGTGGTAGCGGGCGACGTTCGCCACCAGCCACATCTCCCCCGGGGCGAAGCCGGGGAGCTCGGACTGCGAGATCAGGTACAGCGAGTGCTTGTGGTGCCGCTTGCGGCTGACGAAGGTGCCCACGTCGTGGAGCACCGCCGCGGCCAGCAGCACCCGGCGGTCCGCCGCGTCCAGGCCGTGCAGGCCGCGGAGCTGGTCGAAGAGCGAGCCCGCCAGCCGGGCCACGTGCATGGCGTGCGCCTCGTCGAAGAGGCAGCGCCGCCCCAGCGCCACCGCACCCTCCACCGCGGTCCGCTCCCGCCGGTCCTCCCACTCCTGGTGCGTGGTCAGGTCCTCCACCAGGTCCAGCAGCAGCCCGTCCTTCACCCCCACGCCGGGGACCCGGATCTCGTCGGCTCCCGCCAGCTCGGCGACGCGCTCGTAGACCATGGCCGCGGGAAGGATCACGTCCGCGCGGTCGGCGCGCAGCTTCAGCTCCTCCATCCGCTGCGCGTAGGACAGGCGCGCCAGCATGCGGATGGTGTCGCGCAGCCCGCCCATCCCGATGGACCCGGCGCGCCCGTCCTTCGCCGGCCGCCCGCCCAGCTTCGCCAGCGCCTCGATGTTCCCGCCGGTGGCGATCACCCCGGCGGGGCGCAGGTGCTGCGCGGCGGTGGGGATCTGCAGGGTGGCCGCGTACTCGCGCAGCAGGCGCTGGAAGCGGCCGGGGTCGTCTCCCGAGCCGGAGAGCACCTCCAGCATGCGCACCGAGCCCATGGTGTGCGACTCGCTCCACAGGATCCCGCCCTCGTCCACCAGCGACACCTCCACGCTCCCGCCGCCCAGGTCCACCAGGATCCAGCGGTCGCGCCCCAGCTCCACCCGGCTGCGGACGGCCTGGTACACCAGCCGGGCCTCCTCGTAGCCGGTGATGACCTCCAGCTCCAGTCCGGCCTCCTCGCGCACCCGGCGGACGAAGTCGGCGCCGTTGCGGCTCTCGCGCACGGCGCTGGTGGCGGTGGCGCGGTAGTGCTCGATCTCCAGCCTCTCCATCCGACGGCGGAAGTCCGCCAGCCCCGCGACGGCGGCCTCCATCGCCTCCGGCGCCAGCTTCCCGGTGAGGAACACGTCGTGCCCCAGCCGCACGCCCACGCGCTCCTCGTCCAGCACGGTGCGCTCCCCCGGCCCGGTGAACTCCGCGGCGATGAAGCGGATGGCGTTGGAGCCCACGTCGATCGCGGCGACGCGGAGCGGGAAGGTGGCGGCGGGCTCCCCGCGCGCGGTGCGCTTCGGGCGCGCGGAGCGGGTGGCGGCGCGGAGCTTGGTCATTCGCACGGACGGCGGCGGTTCGGGAGGACGGCGAGGGCGGCCTGGAACGTGGCCGAGCCCGCAAGACTCGAACCCCGTGGCTGCGGCTCTGTCGCGCTGGGTCGGCGGGGGGAGGCTCCTCCGGCGGTGCGTAAACTCGCCCGGCCGCTTGGGTGACCGGAGTGACTGCGCGGGCTCACACAAACGCACCGCCTGCGGAACCTCCCCCCACCTCCCGGTCACCCTCTCCGCAGGGCGCCGTTTCGCACTTCGCACCCTCGCACTCCCGCACTCCCCGCCTACGCGCTCCGCACCCGAGGCGGGCGCTCCTCCGCGTCCTCGCCCCGCACCACCTCCATCTCCTCCTGGCTGGCGCGCGCCTGCACCAGCACCTCCAGCTCGCGCTCGCGGAGGTTGAAGGTGTACCCCGCCCCCACGATCCCCACCCTCAGGTAGCTCAGCGTCAGCGGAGTGCCGGACATGCACTCGTCGGCGTTGTCGAAGCGGACCCCCCGGCCGTCCACGAAGGTGAGCGAGCCGCGCCCCCGCACCTCGCCCAGGTGCCCGTGGATCACCACCGAGGTGTCCTCGTCGATCCCCAGCCCCATCAGCTCCGGGTTCTGGGCGATCACCATGAACAGCCGCTGCAGGCGGCGGCGCTGCGTGAAGTGGGTGTCGATCAGGGCGCGGAACCCCAGCAGCCCGAAGCCGGGGCCCAGGTGGAGGTCCTGCATCCGGCCGTACTCGTCCGGCTCCCCCCCGGCCAGGATCGTCTCCGTGAGCGCCGCGGCGCCCGCGCTGGTCCCGCACACCACGGCGCCGCGGGAGTACGCTTCCCGGATGGCGCGGTCCACGCGCGATCCGCCCAGCGTCGCCACCAGGTGCACCTGGTCGCCCCCGCCCAGGAAGATGCCGTCCGCGCCCCGGATCATCTCCGCGACGCGGGGGTCCTGCGCGCGGTCGCGTCGGTCGATCACCGGGATCTCCACGTTGTGCGCGCCCGCCGCCGCGAACGCGGCCATCCATTCCCGCGCGGAGCTCGCCGGGTCCGTGGAGGCGGTCGTGATCCCCACCACCTTCCCCCCCTCCCGGGCGTGGCAGCGCTCCAGGAAGCTCCCCAGCGCGTCGCCCTCCGGGGTGCACGCCCCCCCGATCAGCACCAGCGTGCCGGAGTGGCGGTCGGTGCGGCGGCGGTTGGGGTGCTCCGCGGCGGAAGGCTCGGCGGTGTCGCCGTCACGGGTCGCGTACATCGTCTCCATCGGGGGCGGGTTGCGTCTCGGCCAGCGCGAGCACGGCCAGCGCGGCGGCGAGCTGGGGCG
>DASYWD010000049.1 GCA_035936415.1 Longimicrobiaceae bacterium | reverse complement strand
GCCCGGGGCTGTGGCGGCGGGGGCGCAGGCCCCCAGCGCAGCGATCAGGACCAGCGCGCCGGGGGCGCGCCGCGCAGCGTTTCGTCGTTTCAAAAGGCAGTCTCCGTCTGGTGTGCGCGGGGGCGTCTGCAAGCGGCGGGCCCTCCGGTTCCCCTGCGCCCGGGCCGGAAAGCTTGCGGGACGCGCGGGTCGTGCCGATAATTCACGACACCCCTTTGGGGCTGGCGGCCTGGCCGCATCCATTCCTCGCCATGGAGATACCCCCATGCGCCATTTCTTCTCCCGCTCGGCCGCGCTCGCGGCCGCGCTCGCGCTCCTCGCCGCCTGCTCGGACGACACACGCGACCCCTCGCCGGTCGCACCCGCGGAGCCCGCCGCGTCCGCCGGGCAGGACCCGGTCCCCACCCGCAGCCAGCAGCGCGCCGGGACCTTCGTCGAGCTGTCGGACGCCGAGCTGTGGCGGTACGTGGCCGCCGCGGAAGGGCGCGCGACGGTGGGACTCAAGGCCCCCGGGAAGAACCGCGGCGTCTGGCGCGGCCAGGTGCTGGTGGACGGTGCCGAATGGGCGCGGGGGCGCACCGCCGTGACCGCGCAGCGCGGCGTCTCCCTGCTGCGCGTGGACGACCTGCTTCCCACGCTGGAGGTGCGCCTGGACGGGCCGGATGCGCTCGCGGCCGTGCGCAGGCTCCCCTTCGTGGACTACGTGGAGCCGGTGCTCGCCGAGCAGGCCATGCAGCAGTTCGCGGGGACGGGCGGGTGCGGCTGGGGGAGCTCCTGGACCGGCGACCGGCAGTACACCGCCTCGGGCGACGTCTACTCGCAGAAGTTCACGGCAATGGGCATCCCCGACGCGTGGACGCTGAGCAGCGGGGCAGGGATCACCATCGGCCTCACCGACACGGGGATCTCCGCCAACCAGGCGCAGCTCCTCAGCCAGTTCGCCACCGGCGAGAGCACCGACCGCACCGTCCGGCTGTTCTACCTTTCGCACCTGGGGAGCGCCTACGACGAGTGCGGCCACGGGACCCGCATGGCGGGGATCATCGTGGCGCCGCGCGACGGGCGTAATGTGGGAGGGGTGGCGTGGAAGTCGAACCTGATCAGCGTCCGCCAGGCCAACGGCGTGGCGGCCGTCTCCAGCAGCGACGCCAAGTACTCCGTGCGGGCCGCGGCGCAGAACGGCTCGCACGTGGTGGTGATGGCGTGGGAGTCGCTGAACTGGTGGTGGCAGGTCTCCGACGAGATCGAGTACTGGCACTACAACCGGCCGATCCTCTTCATGGGCGCGGCGGGGACCTCCGGCTGCGGCGACGGGATCCTGGACAGCAACGTGGTCTTCCCCGCGGACATGCCCGAGGTGGTGGCGGTCACCGGGATCACCTATCCGGGCGGCGGGATCCCCTGCGGGATCCACTACGGGAGCGAGGTGGAGCTGACGGCCTACCTCGACGTCCCGAGCACAGGCCAGTACACGGCGGACATCGTGGGGATGGGCGGGAGCTCCAACGCCACGGCCATCATGGGCGGGATCGCGGCGCTCACCTGGTCGCGCAACCCCGGCCTCACCCGCAATCAGCTCCGCGCCCGGCTGCAGCAGAGCGGGTCGTACTATCCCAACCGGCATTCCAGGGAAGGGTACGGGCTGGTGAACGCGCTGAAGGCGGTGCGGGGGTACTGACGAAGGGGTAAGTGGTTGGCGGGGCAGCGCTTCAGGGGAGACTGCGCCGCCGCCCCCCCCG
>DASYWD010000048.1 GCA_035936415.1 Longimicrobiaceae bacterium | reverse complement strand
GTCCGGAGCAGACCGCTCCGGACCCCGCCTGTTGCCTGCCGCCGCACCTTCAGCCTACCAGACCTTCACGCGCTGCTGGGGGGGAAGGTACATGCCGTCGCCCTCCTTGACGCCGAAGGCGGTGTAGAACTCCGGGATGTTCTTCAGCGGCACGTTGGTGCGGAACTCGCCCGGCGAGTGCGAGTCGCTGAGGAGCAGCCGGCGGAGCGTCGCCTCGCGCTCCTTGGTGCGCCAGATCTGCGCGAAGCCCAGGAAGAAGCGCTGGTCGCCGGTGAAGCCGGCGATCACGGGCGCCTCCCGGCCGTTCAGCGAGCGGCGGTAGGCCTTGTAGGCCATGGCGACGCCGCTCAGGTCGCCGATGTTCTCGCCGAGCGTCAGCCGGCCGTTGATGGGGGTGCCGGGGATGGGCTCATACCCGCTGTACTGCCCCACCAGCACGTCCCCGCGCCGCTTGAACTCGTTCAGGTCCGCCTCCGTGAACCAGTTGCGGAGGTTCCCCTCGCCGTCGGAGCGGGAGCCCTGGTCGTCGAAGCCGTGGCTGATCTCGTGCCCGATCACCGCGCCGATCGCCCCGTAGTTGACCGCGTCGTCCGCGTCGGGGTTGAAGAACGGCGGCTGCAGGATGGCGGCCGGGAACACGATCTCGTTCATCGTCGAGCTGTAGTACGCGTTCACCGTCTGCGGGGTCATCGCCCAGGCGCCGCGGTCGATGGGCTTGCCCAGCCGGTCCACCATCTCGGCGAAGCGCCACTCGCTCGCGCGCCGCAGGTTCCCCGCGACGTCGTCGGGGCGGATCTCCAGGGCAGAGTAGTCGCGCCACTCGTCCGGGTAGCCGATCTTGACGTTGAAGCGGGCCAGCTTCGCCTGCGCCTCGGCCTTGGTCTCGGGGCTCATCCACTCGAGCTGGTCGATCCCCTCGCGGTACGCGGCGACCAGGTTGTCCACCAGCTCCTGCATGCGCGTCTTCTGCGCGGGCGTGAAGTGCTTCTCCACGTACAGGCGGCCCGCCACCTCGCCGAGCGTGCCGTTGACCGTCGCCACGGCGGAGGTCCAGCGCGGACGCTCGGCCTCCTGCCCGGACAGGACCCGCCCGCGGAAGTCGAAGCGCGCCTTCGCGAAGCGGCTGGGGAGGACCGGGGCGGCGGCGTCCAGCACCTTGAAGGTGAGGTACTGGCGGAGCGCCGGGAGCGGCGTCTGCGCCAGGACGGTGTCCAGCGCCTGGAGGTAGTCCGGCTGCGACACCACGACCCCGGGCGTGCTCGCGGCGCCGGCCGCGTCGAGGAAGCGCGTCCAGGAGAAGCCGGGGGTGAGCCGGTCCAGCTCGGCCACTGTCTTGAGGTTGTAGGTCGCCTCGCGGTCGCGGCTGCGAGCGCGGTCCCAGTGCTTCGCGGCGAGCCGGGACTCGAGCGCGACGACCGCCTTCGCGGCCCGCGCCGGGTCCGGCTCTCCCGCCAGGCGGAAGAGCGTCTCGGCGTACCGCTCGTACGCGGCGAGCGTCTGCTGCAGGCTGGCGTCGGACTTCAGGTAGTAGTCGCGGTCGGGGAGGCCCAGGCCGCCCTGGCCCACGCTGGCGATGTAGCGGGTGGCGTTCTTCGGGTCCTGCCGCACGCCGAAGCCGAACGGCGTCTGCACGCCCTCCCGCTGGAGCTGCGCGAACAGCTCGGGGAGCTGGCCCCGGTCGGAGAGCGCCGCGATGCGCCGGAGCTGCGGCTGGACCGGCGCGATGCCGAGCGCCTCGATCCGCACCGTGTCCATGTAGCTCAGGTACAGGTCGCCCACCTTCTGCAGGTCGCTCCCCGGCGCGCGGTCCGGCGTGGCCGCGGCCCGCTCCACGAGGGCGCGGACGGCGGAGTCGCTCTGCTCCCGGAGAATGGTGAAGCTGCCGAAGCTGCCGCGGTCGGCGGGAATCTCGGTGTTCTTCAGCCACCCGCCGTTGGCGAAGCGGAAGAAGTCGTCCTGCGGACGGACCGAGCGGTCGAAGCCGGCGGTGTCGATGCCGAGCGCGAGCGCGCGGGGCGCGGGCGCCGCCGCGGCCGGAGCCTGCGGGCCGGGAGCGGCGCACGCCGTGAGCACGACCGCCCCGAGCGCGCCGGAGAGCCAGCGCGTATAAAAGCTAAGCGTCATCGGTGCAGTGGGTTGGGAGACGACTCAGGAGCCCCGGAGGGCGATTAGTTCAGCATTGAAACATAACCTGTTCGGTCCCATATAGGAACCCGAAGGGCCCCGGTGCGCGATGTACCGGGGCCCATTCTGCGGCCGGCCTGGCGCCGATCCGGGTCATTTCCCGGCTCCTCCATCCTGACGCGCCCGCATCTCGGCGCCCAGCCCGTCCAGGAAGCCCTTCACCGCGCCCTTCCCCTGCGCCTGGGCCGCCTCGCCCAGCCGCTCCAGCTCCAGCTCGCGCACGTGCACCATCCCCAGGACGCCGACGGTGGCGAGCCGCTCTCCCACCCGTCCCACCGAGACCACGCCGTAGCTCCGATAGGAGAGCAGCGAGGGCACCACCCGGTCGGCGCCGAAGAGGCTGAGCACCGGGTGGTCCGCGCGGAAGCCCTCGGCGAACCGCTCGCGGTGCCGCGGCTCCGACGGGTTCAGCAGGAAGAGCAGCCCCAGCACCGCCGCGAACGCCAGCAGCTTCTTGATCATGGTTTCTTCCGGTGCGATGGGATCGGCCCCGCGGTCATTCGCGCGGGGCGGGGAGCGTCTGCAGCAGGGCGGAGATGCGCTCGTCGGCCGTCATCCCCTCCACCTCGGCCTCCGGGGTGAGCATCACCCGGTGGCGGAGCACGGGGAGCGCCAGCGTCTTCACGTCGTCCGGGGTGACGAAGTCGCGCCCGGAGAGCAGCGCCTCCGCGCGCCCGGCCAGGAAGAGCGCCACCCCGGCGCGCGGGCTGGCGCCCAGGGCGAAGCTCGGCTCCTCGCGCGTGGCCCGGACGATCCGCGTGATGTAGTCGCGCACGGAGGGCTCCACGTGCACGGCGGCCACGGCGCCGCGCAGCTCCAGCAGCTCCGCCCCGGTCATCACCGGCTCGATCCCGTAGGTGTCGGTCCGGTCGGCGCTGAACCCGTCGGCGTAGCGGTCCAGGATGGCGCGCTCCGCCTCCTCGCCGGGGTAGCCGACCGTGACCTTGAGGAGGAAGCGGTCGAGCTGCGCCTCCGGGAGCGGGTAGGTGCCCTCGTACTCCACCGGGTTCTGCGAGGCGAAGACGGTGAAGGCGGCCGGGAGCGGGCGGGTGGCGCCGTCGACGGTCACCTGGCGCTCCGCCATGGCCTCCAGGAGCGCGGCCTGCGTCTTGGCGGGGGCGCGGTTGATCTCGTCGGCCAGGAGGAGGTCGGTGAAGACCGGCCCCGGGTGGTAGACGAACTCGCGGCGCGCCTCGTCCAGCATGTTCACGCCGACGAGGTCGGTGGGCATCAGGTCCGGGGTGAACTGCACCCGCCCGAAGCGGAGGTCCAGCGCCAGCGCCAGCGAGCGGATCGCCAGCGTCTTGGCGGTCCCGGGGACGCCCTCCAGCAGGGCGTGCCCCCCGGCGAGGAGCGCCACCAGCATCTGCCGCAGGGTGGCGTCCTGCCCCAGCACCACGCCGCGGAGCCGGCGGAGGACCTCGGCCGCGCGCTCCGCGCCCACCGGGTCGGGGATCAGCGTCGTCACGTTTGCTTCACCTCGGAAAGGAGTCGGTCCACGTCGCGGGCGAGCGCGACCAGGTCCGCCCGGTCGCCCTTCGCCCATTCCTGCCGCAGCTCGCGCGCGGCCTCCCGCCCCACCGGGAGCCGGGTGCCGAGCCGCTCCAGCAGCTCGCCCTCGCCGCGCGCGTCGCGCGGCCC
>DASYWD010000047.1 GCA_035936415.1 Longimicrobiaceae bacterium | reverse complement strand
CTGGTTCATCGACCAGCTCCAGCCGGGCAGCCCCGCCTACAACCTCGGATATGCGCTCCGGGTGCGGGGCACGCTCGACCTCCGGGTGCTGGAGCAGGCCCTCGCGGAGCTGGTGCACCGCCACGAGACGCTCCGGACCGTGTTCCCCGCCGCACGCGGCACCCCGGTCCAGCGCGTCCGGGAGCCGCAGTCGGTCCCGGTGACCATTCCGACCACCGACCTCCGCCACCTTCCCATGGAGGCGCGGGAGGCGGAGGTCGAGCGGCTGGCAAGGGAGGAGGCGCTCACTCCCTTCGAGCTGGCGACCGGACCGCTGCTGCGCAGCCGGGCGGTCCGCCTGGGCAGCGCGGAGTGGGGGCTGTTCTTCACGCTCCACCACATCATCAGCGACGGCTGGAGCCGCGACGTCCTGGTGGAGGAGGTTTCCGAGCTGTACACCTCGCTGCACGAAGGCCGCACCCCCTCCCTCCGCGCTCTCCCGGTGCAGTACGGCGACTACGCGGTGTGGCAGCGGCGTTGGTTCACGGGCGAGGTCCTCCAGCGCCAGCTCGACTACTGGCGGGGGCGGCTGGCGGGGGCGCCTCCCATGCTGGAGCTCCCGACCGACCGGCCCCGCCCGCAGGAGCATGACGCGCGCGGTGCGAGCGTCGGCGTTTCGGTACCGCCGGCAGTCACGAGCGGAGTACGTGCGCTGGCGAGGCGGGAGGGGGCCACCCTTTTCATGGCGCTCCTGGCCGCCTGGCAGGCGCTCCTGGCGCGCTACAGCGGACAGGCCGACGTCATCGTGGGGAGCCCCATCGCGGGGCGGACACGGCTGGAGACGGAAGGGCTGATCGGCTTCTTCGTGAACACGCTGATGCTGCGTGCAGAGTTCGCGGACGATCCTCCGTTCCGTACGCTCCTCGGCCGGACGCGGGAAGCGACCCTGGAGGCGTACGCCCACCAGGAGATCCCGTTCGAGCGCCTCGTCGAGGAGCTGGCGCCCGAGCGCAGCCTGGGCCATGTCCCCTTCGTCCAGGCGGTGCTCTCCCTGCACGAGGACGGACGGCGCTCCCTGCAGCTCGGCGGAGCGGAGATGGAGTCGCTCGGCGGCGGAGGAGGAGAGACGACGGCCCGCTTCGACCTCAGCCTGGGGATCGCCCTCGACACGGAAGAGCTGGGTGGTTCCCTCGTCTACCGGACGGCGCTCTTCGACGAATGCACCGTGGAGCGAATGGTAGGGCACTTCGTCACGCTCCTGGAGGCGGTCGCGGCCGACCCCGGGCGCCGCATCGGAGAGGTCGAGCTGCTCTCGCCCGCCGAGCGCGCGCAGGTGCTGGTCCAGTGGAACGCGACAGAGCGCGGCTACCCCCGGGAGCGCTGCCTGCACGAACTCTTCGCGCTGCAGGCCGCGCGCACCCCGCAGGCGCTCGCCGTCGATGCGCACGACGGGCGCCTCTCCTACGCCGCGCTGGAGCGGCGCGCCAACCGCATCGCTCACCACCTCGGCTCGCTCGGCGTCGGCGTGGAGGCGCGCGTGGGCGTCCTCCTGGAGCGCGGAGCCGACACCCTCGCCGCCGTGCTGGGGATCCTCAAGGCCGGGGCTGCCTACGTCGCCCTCGACCCCTCCTCCCCGGAGGAACGCCTCCGCTTCACGCTCGCCGACGCGGGCGCCTGCGCCGTGCTGACCCACTCCGGCCTCGCCCGGCGGCTCTGCGCCTTCGGCGGCCCCGTGGTGTGCCTGGACCAGGAGAGCCAGGCCCTCGAGCGCCGGCCGGAGGCGGCGCCGGCCCTGGCACTCTGCCCCGGCAACCTCGCCCTGGTCGTCTACACCTCGGGCTCGACCGGCACACCCAAGGGCGTCCTCGTCGAGCACGGCGGGCTGGTCAACTACCTGGCCTGGTTCGATCGCGAAGTGCTCGGGGCCGAGGGCTTCGCGCTCCCCTGGGTGAGCCGGCTCTCCTTCGACGCGCACGTGCGGCAGCTCTTCCCGCCTCTGCTGCGCGGCGAGCCCGTCTGGATCCTCCCGGAGGAGACGGTCACGGATCCCGACCGGCTGCTGCAGGCGCTCTCGACGCGCGAGCGCGTCTCCTTCGGCGGCGTGCCCTCGCTCTGGAGCGCCCTGCTGGAGCGGATCCGCTGCGCGGAGGGGCCGAGGCCGCAGGGGCTCGAAGCGGTGCTGCTGGGGGGCGAGGCGCTCTCGCCCGAGCTGGTGGAGCGGACCTTCGCGCTCTTCCCCGAGCTGGCGCTGTGGAACCATTACGGGCCCACGGAGGCCACGGTCAACACCACCGCCGCCCGGGTGCGCCCCGGCGCCCCGGTGCGTATCGGGCGGCCGGTGGCGAACGTGCGCGTCTACGTGCTGGACCGGGAGGGCAGCCCGGTGCCGCCGGGGATCGCGGGCGAGCTGTTCGTGGCCGGCAGGGGTGTGGCACGCGGGTACCTGAACCGCCCCGAGCAGACGGCGGAGCGCTTCGTCCCGGATCCGTTCTCGGGGCAGGCGGGCGCGCGGATGTACCGCTCTGGAGACCGGGCGCGCTGGCGGGCCGGGGGGGAGCTGGAGTACGT